>NZ_JACSOF010000039.1:0-45816 GCF_014349205.1 Photobacterium sp. BZF1 | reverse complement strand
CTAATGGTGGACTGAGTCCCATGATGTACGAACTGAGAAATTAACCCCCGTGTCTACTTTACGGGGGTCATATCAACCCAGGACCCAGGACCCAGGACCTAGGACCCAGAACCGCTTTTCCTTCCCCCCCATTACCCGCTAAAATACCTTTCAGATTAAACCTTATTCGTAACCCTATTTATATCAAAGGTATGGCTATGACAGCGCCCCAGAATGACACTACCCATGTAGACAGCGATCAGCTTACCGAGATTGCCATTGCCTATTACCAAGATGGGGCGACCCAGGAAGAAATCTCCAAGATGTTCGGGATGTCTCGGGCCAAAGTCGGTCGCTTGCTCCGCCGGGCAAGGGATGAAGGGGTGGTGGAAATCACCGTGAAATACCACCCTGTGTTCAGTGAGAAGTTGGAGCAGCAGCTGGTCGAGCGCTTTAACTTGAAGCGTGCCTTAATTGCCTTGGATCAGCCTGATGACGAGAGCCAGCGCCAGCAGGTTGCCAGCTTAGTGTCGAGCTACCTGTCATCGATCTTGACCGATGACATGGTAGTGACTGTTGGTCAGGGAAGAAATATTGCCTCGATCGCTAGCCATGTTGGTGTCGTTCCCCACCGTAACTGCCGATTTGTATCGGGTATTGGCGGCACCCACCGTTCGGGTAATGCCATCAATGCCGACCATGTTTGCCGTCTGCTCGCCAAGAAATATGATGGCATTAGTGAAACGCTTTATGCGCCAGCCTACGTCGAGGATATCAAGGTTAAAGAAGCCTTTATGAAGAACGGCACGGTCAAGGAGACTCTTGATCGCGCAAGGCGCGCAGATGTCGCTCTGGTGGGAGTGGGGGATATGAATGAAAACAGCCATATGGTTAAACTTGGTTGGTTTACGCCTCAGGAGATTGTCGAGGCGCGGATCCGAAAAGGTGTGGTTGGGGATATTGCGGGCTATGACTTTTTTGACAGCCAGGGTCGACGTGCCGATACCATGATGAGCGATCGGGTTATTGGACTTAGCATGGAAGAGCTCAGGCATATTCCAACAGTGGTTGTTACCGCTGCCGAGAACAGTAAAGCATTGGCATTGCTGGGCGCACTACGCTCCGGTGTGGTTGATGTGCTGGCGACCAGTGTGAGCAATGCCCTGACTATTTTGAACCTCGATCAGCAGATGAAGTAACGATCGGGAGTCGGATATTAGATCCAAAATGATCAAGCTGCCTACGGGCAGCTTTTTTGTTGCTTGCTATGCTCAAAAGTATGCGGATAAAAAAGTGACAAAAGGATCGGGTAGGCATGAGGTACTTTTTTGCCCTTCTGTTAGGGATTGCGATAGGGTTGCCTGCAGCGGCTAGCCCATGGGAAAAGGTAAAAGCGCCGTCAGAGGGCCAGTCTGAGTCGATTGGTACCTACAATAACGGTTGTTTGGCAGGGGCTGAGCCTTTGCCTTTGGAGGGGGAAGGTTATCAGGTGATGCGATCGCAGCGCGGGCGTTATTACGGCCACGAATCGATGATCCGTTTTCTCCATGATTTATCTAAAAGCGTCAACAAATTAGAATTAGGCCAGCTATTGGTTGGTGATATTGCAATGCCTCGGGGCGGACGATTCTCATCGGGCCATAAGAGCCATCAGACCGGACTCGATGCAGATATTTGGCTCAAATTGAGTGATGGCCCACTCAGTGAGGATGAGCTGATCGACGTTCAGCCCTTACCGATGGTCCACATCAAGCAATACAAGATTAACAAGAAAAACTGGGGCGACAAGCAGGCCCTGATGATCCAGTTAGCCGCTGCAGATGAGCGTGTTGCGAGGATCTTTGTCCATCCGGTAATTAAAGAGCAACTGTGCCAGCGGGAGTGGAAAGATAGAGATTGGCTCCAGAAAGTCAGGCCGTGGTGGGGGCATTACTACCATTTCCATGTCAGGTTACATTGCCCTGAAGGCGACAGTAGTTGTAAGCCACAAAAGGCACCGCCACCAGGCGATGGTTGTGGGGCGGAGCTAACATCTTGGAAACCGCAACCCAAGCCTAAAGCAAAGAAAGAAAAGGTCGCCAAGGTGAATAAAAAGCCTAAACAAAAACCGCTACCGCCAGCGCAGTGCATGTTGTTGTTGCGCACACCAGCCACAGGGTGATGCCACTGTAAGCCTAAAATGCAGATACAAAAAAGCGCCTTTCGGCGCTTTTCTTTTATGCCAATCCTTGAAGGGTGACAAACTTTTCGAACAGGGCTTCATCTGTTTCGACGTTGTCGGGATCGGTAATGATACAGTTGGTGATCGGACACACCGACTGGCACGTCGGCTTGTCGTAGTGTCCCTTACACTCGGTGCATTTGTCAGGGTCGATCTCGTAGATTTCGGCCCCCATGGTGATCGCCTCGTTCGGACACTCGGGATCACACATGTCGCAGTTAATGCACTTAGTGGTAATAAGCAGTGCCATGGTGATTACTTACCGTCTTTTGGTGCGTGTGGGTTACGGGTGTTCTCACCTGAGTTTAGATTACGCATCAGCAGGCCGTATTCCAGATCCATATCTTCCGGTACTGGGATAAATACGAAGTGGCCGTTACCCTTGGCGTCTGTCACTACTTCAGACTTGCGGTTTTCCATTGCTTCAAGGGTGAAGATAACGTTGCCCTGTGGTGTCATTAGCTCAAGGCTGTCACCAACAACAAACTTGTTCTTCACTTCAACTTCAGCCAGATCACCACGGCGTTTGCCGGTGAACTCACCGACGAACTGCTGGCTGTCAGAGATTGAGTAGCCGTAGTCGTAGTTCTGGTAAGCATCATGGGTGTGGCGGCGCAGGAAGCCTTCGGTGTAGCCACGGTGCGCTAGGCTCTCCAGAGTACCCATCAAGCTTTCGTCGAATGGCTTGCCAGCAACAGCGTCATCAATCGCTTTACGATAGACCTGTGCGGTACGGGCACAGTAGTAGAACGACTTGGTACGACCTTCGATTTTCAGCGAGTGAACGCCCATCTTGGTCAGACGGTCTACGTGCTGGATAGCACGAAGATCTTTCGAGTTCATGATGTAGGTGCCGTGTTCGTCTTCGAACGCTGCCATCTTCTCTTCTGGACGGTGCGCTTCGCTTAGCAGTACGACTTCATCGGTTGGCTTACCGCGGCCGATAGTGGTCTCAGGACGCTCGTCCTGTACTTCAATAGCTTGGGCATCGCTTGGGTTGAATTCTTCAACAATCTGACCTGCGTCGTTTTCAGTGCCTTTTTCCACTTTGTATTCCCAGCGGCAGGCATTGGTGCAGGTACCCTGGTTAGGGTCACGTTTGTTGATGTAGCCAGATAGCAGGCAGCGGCCAGAGTAAGCCATGCAAAGTGCACCGTGGACGAAAACTTCCAGCTCGGTCTCAGGGCAGTGCTCGCGGATCTCTTCGATTTCTTCTAGAGAAAGTTCACGAGAAACGATCACACGCTCAACGCCGTTTGCAGCCCAGAACTTCACGGTAGCCCAGTTCACGGCGTTCGCCTGAACGGATAGGTGGATCGGCATTTCAGGGAAGTTCTCGCGCACCATCATGATAAGACCTGGGTCAGACATGATCAGTGCATCCGGGCCCATTTCCACAACAGGCTTCAGATCGCGGATGAAGGTTTTCAGTTTAGAGTTATGTGGCTGAATGTTACATACCACGTAAAGCTTCTTGCCTTGGGCATGCGCTTCGTCGATACCGATTTTCAGGTTTTCGTGGTTGAACTCGTTGTTACGTACACGAAGGCTGTAACGTGGTTGGCCGGCGTACACAGCATCTGCACCGTAGGCAAACGCGTAGCGCATGTTTTTCAGGCTGCCCGCAGGCGATAACAATTCAGGTTTAAACATAGCTCTTATATTCCAGTGTCTGATTGCAAATCAGGCCGCATCGCAGGGGGATACGGAGTTGAGGCGGGATTTTACTGTGATCTACCCCTCAATAGCAATGTTATTGCCGAATTAGGCAAACTTTCGTCGCTGGTGAGTGTAAACGGCTGATAAGGCAGTTTTCATTATAGGGAGTAACAGTGGGTTTTGTTTGTAATGCGAGGGTGCCGATAGGGAGGAAAAGTGGCACCCAAAGCGAGGTGCCACAACAGATAAGGTTGCCGGTTAGGCTTTGGCTTCAAGGCCGCCGAGTACTTCGAACAGGTTCGGCAAGAAAGCAGAGAATTCGCCAGCCATCAGCGATAGGTCAGCATCGATACGCTGGGCCATCTCGTCGCGGTCGATATCGTCATTCTGTTCTTTTAGCTCATCAGAGAACTTCAGGCGCTTGATAGACAGATCGTCTGCCAGTACGAAATCGATACGGTCCTGCCAGTTGATAGATAGCTTGGTCACTAGCTTGTCGGCTTCGATGTGAGCCATGATTTCATCGCTGGATAGGTCCTGCTGCTTACAGCGGATCACGCCACCATCTTCCAAGATAGCTTTTAGCTCGGCCTCTTCGCCAATGGTGAAACCGTTAGGCGAAGTGTTTGAACGTACCCATTCGGTCATGGTCAGCTCGGCTGGTTTTTCTGGTGTTACCGGGATAACAGGCAGGCTGCCGATAGACTTGCGCAGCAGTGCCAGCAGATCTTCGGCTTTCTTGAAGCTGCCTGCATCAACCAGTACATAGCCTTCTTTTGGCATGATCAGAGCGTAGGTCTGGCTTTTGCGGCTGAAGGCTCGCGGTAGCAGGTCCATCACGATTTCATCTTTGATGGTGTCCTTTTCGCTTTTCTTCAGCTTACGGCCTTGCTCGGCTTCCTGGGCTTCAACTTTCTCGTTCAGTGTCTCTTTGATCACTGACGCTGGCAGCATTTTTTCTTCTTTGCGTGCACAAATCAGGATGTTGTCACCAATTACATGGGTAAACATGTCGCCGTGCTTACCCAGTGCATGGACCCAACCAAATTTCTGCTGATCTTGGCTGCCACACGGGGTAAAGCGGAACTCTTCAAGTTGCTTCTCAAGTTGATCAGGATTGAGGTCGATCTCGCGGCTGAAGCGATAGGTAAGTACGTTTTTAAACCACATCATGGCTGTTACAAATCCTTGGTTGTGCATTTGGCTGTCAATCTTATTGCATTGGTTAGCTTTTGTCTTAAGTTTTCGTGCTCTGCTGCTTGGGCAAAACATAAAGTGCGGTACAATCCAAACAAGTGTTTCCATAACGGCATATCGACCGCAATGAAGATCCTCCATACTTCCGATTGGCATCTGGGCCACCAGTTGCACGGCTATAACCGCGATTTCGAGCACCAGGCATTTCTTGACTGGCTAGCACAGACCCTTGAGCAAGAGCAGGTCGATGCCCTGCTGGTAGCGGGGGATATTTTTGATACCGCCAATCCGCCGGCCAGTGCCTGGCGGATGCTATATCGCTTCCTGGCAAGGATGGCGAAAAGTATGCCGGAGCTCAATGTAGTGATGATTGGTGGTAACCATGATTCGCCGAGCAAGCTTGATGCGCCGCACGAACTGCTAAGGGCGTTTGATTTGCATATCGTCGGTGGTATCCACCGCCAGGCCGATGGCGAGTTGGACACTGAGCGGATGTTGGTCCCGTTGACAAATAAAACCGGTGAGCCAACGGCATGGGTGTTGGCTGTCCCTTTCCTGCGCAGTGCTGATTTGCGTACCGAAGATCTCGATGAAGAAGACGATCGATTGATCAAAGGAGTTGAGACCCTTTACGGTGAGGTGACTGAGGCTGCGCGCCAGATCCAGACGCCGGATCAGGCCTTGATCGGCATGGGCCACGCCTACATGGCATCGGGCAAACTGTCGGAAATGTCAGAGCGCCGGGTACTCGGAGGTAACCAGCACGCGTTGCCAGCCTCTATTTTTGCCGATGATATGGCCTATGTGGCGCTAGGCCACCTGCACCTGGCCCAGCGTGTGGCAAAGAAAGAACAGGTTCGCTACAGCGGCTCCCCGCTGCCGCTGTCGATGTCCGAGCGTGGCTACAACCACCAGGTTGTCATGGTTGAACTAGATGGTGCCACACTTACCGGCATCGAATCGGTTACTGTGCCAAGGGCTGTTGATATGCTCAAGGTGCCATCATCACCGGGCCCGCTGGAGCAAGTGCTTGAAGAGCTCAAAGCGTTGGATGTCGATGAGCGTCCTCGGGAGCAGCAACCATTTTTGGAAGTGCATATCCAACTGGATAAACCACAAGCCCTGTTGCGTGAAAAAGTGCTCGAAGCGCTTGAAGGCAAGGCTGTAAGGTTGGCCAAAATCACCCCGCATTATCAGCAACAACAAGCTCAAAATGGTTTGGGTCAGCGTCGTCTGTCAGATGTCACGCCCCAGCAGGTCTTTAGCTTGAGCTGGAGCCAGAAATACCAAGGCGAGCCGGATGAAGCCATGGCTGCTGCTTTCGAGAGCCTGTTGATTGCCGTGGAAGACAGCGATGCTGTCGAGTCGTAAGCCAGAACAAGAAAGAGAACAACAATGAAAATCTTAGCGCTACGTGGTGAAAACCTGGCTAGCTTGCAGCAGCCATTTGAGATTGATTTTGCTGGCGGCCGGTTGGGTGATGCGGGTTTGTTTGCTATTACTGGAAAAACCGGTGCCGGTAAGTCGACTTTGCTTGATGCGATTTGCCTTGCGTTGTACGACCGCATTCCCCGCCTGCAATCCAACAAGAAAAACGATGCGGAAATTGGCCGGGATGGCGACAACGGCAGGATCAAAGCCAATGATGTCCGCAGTATTTTGTCGCGCGGTAAAGCAGAAGGTTTTGCCGAAGTCGACTTTGTTGCCAATGACGGCAGTCACTGGCGGGCCCATTGGCATGTTCGCCGAGCCAGGGGGCGTGCCGATGGCCGTATTCAGGCTTCGGAGCAATGGCTGGAAAGTTTGGAAACCGGCCAACGTTTTGCCGGTAAGAAAGCAGAGTTGCAGTCAGAAGTTGAGCGCCTGGTGGGACTGTCGTTCGAGCAGTTCCGTCGTGCAGTCATGCTGCCACAGGGCGAATTTGCCGCTTTCCTGAAAGCCGGTGCCGATGAGCGCGCCGCTTTGCTTGAGCGCATGACCGGCGGTGAGATCTACGGCCGCCTATCGATGGCCGCCTATGAGCGGGCTCGTGAGGAAAAACAAAAGCTTGAGGCCTTGCAGGGCCAGCTAGGTGATATTGAACTGCTTGATGACGAGCAAAAAGCCCAGCTAACCAGCCAGCTTGATGCCCTCAAAGTTCAGTTGGGTCAGTGGGAAGCTTCTTTAGCGGCGTTGATCCAGCACCAGCAGGCACTGCAAACCCAAACCCGGCTGCAGCAACAGCAACAGGAAGCCGATCTGGCATTGGCTCAAGCCGAAGAGCAGCTTAAAGAGGCCGCTCCGCGCCAAGAGCAGCTCAAACAGATTGCCA
Organism: Photobacterium sp. BZF1; assembly: GCF_014349205.1. Lineage (NCBI taxonomy): Bacteria > Pseudomonadati > Pseudomonadota > Gammaproteobacteria > Vibrionales > Vibrionaceae > Photobacterium > Photobacterium sp. BZF1. The sequence goes on along the minus strand of NZ_JACSOF010000039.1, from coordinate 38,449 downwards.
AGGTCCAGCCGGCCCGTAGCGATTTTACTTTGCTACAGCAAACCCAGCTTCAGCTGAGCAAATTGCAGGCATCTATTGCCAAGGCCACAGATGAGTTGTCTCGGCACAAGCAGGGCTTGCTTGAGGCGGATAATCGGGTGCAGGGTACCAAGCAGGCACTGGCGAAGGCCAAGCTGCACTGGGATGAGTTGGAGCCCAAGCTCAAGCAGGTTGCTTTGCTCGACGAGCAATTGGCAGCAGGTCAGCGCCAGCTGGCTGAGCTTGATACGGACTACCAGCAACAGCTCAAGTTATTCAATGAGCAGCAGCAGGCTGCTGAGCAGAAAAAACACCAGCGCCAGCAATTGCAGCAACGCCACCACCAGTTGGCTATAGTGCTTGAGCAAAACCGCGAGCTAGCTGGCGTTGCTGAGCAGTACCAGCCGGTACTGGACAACTTAGATCAGTATTTGTCTGCCCACCGCACCTTGGCAACATTGTCGCGAGAGAAGCAGCAACTGCAACTTGAGCAGCAGTCCCACGATCGCAATGCTGCAATGTTGGAGGCGCAGCAGAAAGAGGTTACCGGCCAGCTTGACGCGGTGACCAAGGTGCTTGAGGAGCTTAAGATTGAGCAGCAAGAGCAGGCGATAGCCGATAGCCAGAAACAGTTTGCCAGCAAGCAAGCAGAACTTGATACCTTGCGTCAGGCAATGTCGGGCACCAAAGAATGGTCAACCTTGCTCGAGCAGATGGAGAAGCTCAAGGTCGAGCATCAAGAGCTGAGTCAGCTCAAGCAGCAGGCAGAAGCCAGGCTGGAGGCGCTATCGCCGGAAATGGAACAGCTCATGGCCCGCTACCAAGAGGCCGAACAGCAACTACAGCAAAGCATGGCGGTGGTGAACCTCAGTGAGTACCGCAGTCACCTGCAACCTGACTCGCCTTGTCCATTGTGTGGTTCGCTTGAGCATCCATATGCTGAACAACACCCGGTTGTTGAAGGCTTGCTGCACAGCCAGCAGCAACGCTTACGTGAATTGCAGCAGCTATTGCAAAACGGTGAGGGCGAAAGACGCCACCTGCAACAGCAGTTGCCGCAGTGCCAACAACGTCTGGCTGTGATCGATAACGAACTGGCTCGCTACCGTGCCTACAGCGACCAAATTGTCAGCCAACTATTGGTGATGCTTGAGCAGGTTGAACTTTCGACCCCATTGACGGCAGATGCTGAAAGCCGCCACCTCAACGATCAATTGGTACAGTGGCAGCAGCAAGCCGAGCAGGCTTATGGTGAGATCAGGACTTTGCAGCAGGGTATGGAATCGGCCCAGCAACAGTTACAGCAAGGCCGACAGTTACAGTACCAGCGCCAGCAGTTGCAACAGGCAGAAGCCGAAATCAAAGAGCATGTTCACCAGCAAACGCAAGCCAATACCCAGCGCACAGAGCGGTTGCAGTCGATTGATCAGCAGAGCCAGACCCAACAGGAAATCCTGTCATCCCGTGGCGAGGCCCTGAACGAGCAATACGGTAACAGTCAGTGGCTGGATATGTTGCGCCAGCACGGTGCCGAGCAGTATATCCAGCAGTTAAAACACCAAGTGGAGCAGTACCTGTCCAGCCATAAGGCCCAGCAAGAGGTCGAGCGTGAGCTTAATGAGTTAGCTCCGCAACTTGCAGAGCTGGAAGCGAATATGGCAGCCAGCTATAAACAGGCGCTGGAAAAGCAGCAAAAGGCTGAGCAGCTGCAGCAGCAGGTTCAATCCTTGTGGCAGCAGCGGGTAAGTTTATTTGGTGAGCAGGCGGCGGATGCGATTGAGCAGCAGGCTAAAACTGCCGTATCAGAAGCCCAGCGGCAGCATGAACAATCTGAGCAGGCCCAGCGCCAGGCGGGTGAAACTATGGCTGCTGCCTCTGCCGCTTTGGCAGGCCTTGAGCAGCAGGACAAAGAACTCTCTGCAGAGCACCGTCAGGTGGTTCATAACTGGCTGGGCTGGCAGGAAAAACTGGCGCTCAACGAGCATCAGCTTATGCAACTGCTAAGTAAGGACGAGGACTGGCTTGAGCAAGAGCAGAACGCGCTAAAGGCACTGGAGGATACCCGTACCGAAGTGGCAACACGGGTCCATGAGCGTGCCCGTGCGATTGAGCAGCATAAGGATTTGGCTGAGCAGGCCGAGCAGTGGTTTGCCGGCCATGATATCAATACCGAAATACTGGCTGAAGATGACACCGCTGTGCGCCAGTTGCGTGAGGGCTGGAACAGCGAAAAGCTCTCTTGTGATGAGCAGATCTTCCAGCTGCGCCAGCGACTGACCATGGCCGAGCAGGCCTTGCAGCAGGCTGGTGAACTGACCGATAAAATGGCAGCCCAGCAGAAGCAAACTGAGTTGTGGCTGCAGATGAGCGAGCTGATCGGTTCGGCAACCGGGAATAAGTTCCGCACTTTGGCACAGGGCTTGACTCTTCAGCAATTGGTGATGCTGGCCAACGAGCACCTACATGACCTTGCTCCGCGCTATGCGCTGCAGCCGGTGCCGAATAGCCCATTGGCCCTTCAGGTGGTCGACCATGATATGGGCGATGAGGTCCGTAGTGTGGAGTCATTGTCCGGCGGTGAAAGCTTCTTGGTGTCGCTAGCACTAGCGTTGGCATTGGCCTCGCTGGCTGCAGATACCCGCCAGTTAGGCTCGCTGTTTATTGATGAGGGCTTCGGTACGCTGGATCCGGACAGCTTGGAGATGGCATTGGCTTGTCTTGATGCATTGCAGGCTGATGGCCGCCAAATCGGGGTGATTTCCCATGTCGGAACGCTGGTTGAGCGTATTGGGGTACAGGTTGCGGTTGAAGCCCAAGGGGGCGGCCGTAGCCAGATCAGGGTGAGAGGATAAGGTGGTTGGCCTGCTTGGAAAGAGCAGGCCATCGCTAATTATCTTCTTTATCAATATGTTGCATTTAAATGCTACATGATGCTATATGACAGTATGATATACGTTCAGTTACGTATTTCTCCGTGAAAGTCACAAAAGTGTCATACTTAACACACATAATGGCGCTCGAAAGACAGCAATTAATAGGTATTGATTACGATGGTAAGACGGATTCTTGTTGTAGAGGATGAAGCTCCAATCCGCGAGATGCTTTGCTTCGTTCTTGAGCAGAAGGGATATCAGGCGATTGAAGCCGAAGATTATGACATGGCACTGGAGAAACTGTGCGAACCGTATCCAGAGCTGATTTTGCTCGACTGGATGCTACCAGGTGGCTCAGGAATTAATCTTATCAAGCACTTGAAGCGTGACGAAATGACCCGCCAGATCCCAGTAGTGATGTTGACTGCCCGTGGTGAGGAAGAGGATAAAGTACGTGGCTTGGAAGTGGGTGCGGATGATTACATCACCAAACCGTTCTCGCCAAAAGAGCTGATGGCACGCCTGAAGGCGGTCATGCGCCGTGTATCCCCGACTTCTTTGGATGACGTGATTGACGTTCAGGGCCTCAAGCTTGACCCAGTATCGCACCGCGTGACATCCAATGAACAACCGCTGGATATGGGGCCAACTGAGTTCAAGATGCTTCACTTCTTCATGACCCACCAAGAGCGTGTATATAGCCGCGAACAGCTGCTGAATAACGTTTGGGGTACCAACGTGTATGTTGAAGACCGAACTGTTGATGTTCATATCCGTCGTCTACGAAAAGCGTTGGAAACCGGCGGTCACGATAAATTGGTTCAGACGGTGCGCGGAGCGGGTTACCGTTTCTCGACCCGAGTATAGTAGTAACAATTAAGCAGGCGCACGGCGGGTAACGCGGTGACGGAGTAATAAATGGTAGAACGGCTGTCGTGGAAGAAGTTAGTCTGGGAACTACTCTTTTTCTACTTGCCTTGGATCGCACTAGGGTGGGTATTTGGTTATATGCCCTGGTTCTTGCTGGTCGCAACTTGGATCCAGTTAATCTGGCATTTTCATAATTTATTGAAGATGTCCAACTGGTTATGGAAAGAGCGAAGCCTAACCCCCCCTTCGGGATCGGGCAGTTGGGAGCCTCTTTTCAATGGGATTTACCGTTTACAGCAACGTAACCGACGTCGTCGCAAAGAGCTGGCAACCTTGATCCGCCGTTTCAGAAACGGTGCGGAGTCCCTTCCTGATGCTGTTGTTGTCTTTCGCAGCGAAGGGAACATCGTGTGGTGTAACAAGCTTGCCCAGCATTTGCTTGGTTTCCGTTGGCCGGATGATGCCGGCCAGCCGATCAGCAACTTGCTCCGTAGCCCGGACTTTGTCCGTTACCTGAGCAAGCAGTCGTTTGAGACCCCGCTCGAAATCACTTCTCCGCTTAACTATGACCGCACACTCGAACTGCGGATCATGCATTACACCGAGGGGGAATACCTGATGGTGGTGCGTGATGTGTCGCAGGTTAAGCAGCTTGAAGGTATGCGACGCAACTTCTTTGCCAACGTCTCCCATGAACTTCGTACGCCAATGACGGTGTTGCAGGGTTACTTGGAGATGTCGAAAGATCCCGAGATGCTGGTGGGGCCGATGTGGGATAAAGCCCACGGGGTCATGACCGAACAGCTGACCCGGATGAACTCCCTGGTCGAGCAGTTGCTGACCCTGTCGAAAATCGAGGCGGCACCGAATATCGAACTGGAAGAGACGATTGATGTCCCGGCGATGCTTGATGTTTTGGAGAAAGAAGCGATTTCACTCAGTGGCGGTGAAGAGCAGCTGTTTACCTTCGAGGTAGATAAGTCGCTCAAGGTGCTGGGGGATGAAGACCAGCTTCGCAGTGCGATCTCCAACTTGGTTTACAATGCGGTCAAGCATACCCCGGCAGATGCCGAGGTGAAGGTACGCTGGTACCTGACCTCTGCTGGCCCAAGGTTGGAAGTGACCGACCAAGGGCAGGGCATCGAGCCGCAGCATATTCATCGACTGACCGAGCGTTTCTACCGGGTCGACAAAGCCCGCTCGCGTGAAACTGGCGGTAGTGGTTTGGGGCTAGCGATTGTTAAGCATGCATTGAGCCACCATGACTCACACCTCGAGATAGAGAGTGAAGTAGGTGTCGGCAGTACGTTTGCCTTTACCCTGCCACAGCGTTTGATTGCTAACGCAGCATAAAGCGAAGTGCTAAAAATATGCTAAAGTATTGAGCGGCCTAAAGGCCGCTTTTGTTGTTTTGAGGAGTCATAAAAGTCGAATGATAAACCGGATCAGGCAGGCCATGGCCCGATGGCAGAAAATTACCTTGTACCTTGTATTGCCAATGTCTATCTTGGCCACAACTGGTCCGGCGCAGGCAGATCACAGCCCGTTGCCTCATTACGTCAAGGTCAAAGGGATCTCCGGTAACTTATCATCGGTCGGCTCCGATACGTTTGCCAATCTAATGACCTACTGGTCGGAAGAATTCAAGCGAACCTATCCAAGTGTGAATATCCAGGTCCAGGCCGCAGGCTCGTCAACCGCGCCCACGGCCTTGATCGAAGCGACCGCCCAGTTTGGACCGATGAGCCGGCGGATGAAGGCCAGGGAAATTGCGGCATTCGAGCAAGAATACGGTTACAAGCCGACAGAGATCCGGGTCGCAATCGATGCCTTGGCGGTATTCGTCAACGAGGATAACCCACTGCAGGGGCTCGATTTTACCCAGTTGGACGCTATCTTTTCCCAGACGCTGCGTTGCGGTGGGAACCAAGCGATCACTCGCTGGGGGCAGTTGGGGCTGACTGGCAGTTGGGAAAAGCGCAGTATCCAGTTGTTCGGTCGTAACTCTGTTTCCGGTACTTATGGTTATTTCAAGCAGAAGGCCCTGTGTCAGGGGGACTTCCGTAATAACGTTAACGAGCAGCCGGGCTCGGCCTCTGTGGTACAGTCGGTTTCAACGTCCCTCAACTCGATTGGCTACTCTGGTGTGGGCTACCAAACTACGGGGATTAGGGCTCTGCCGATTGCTCGTAAAGGCAGTGACTATGTCGCGCCGACGATTGAGAATGCCGCGAGCGGTCGATATCCATTGGCTCGTTACCTCTACGTTTATGTGAACAAGCACCCAGATAGGCCACTGCCGCCGCTCGAAAGTGAATTTATCCGCTTTATTTTGTCTGACCAAGGGCAGGATTTGGTGAAGAAAGATGGGTATGTGCCGCTTCCCGCAGAAGCTGTGAAGCAAACCTTGCTGGCACTAGGTCTTGAGTAACAAGCCATCTAAACGACAAAGTCGGAGTGATTGACATCGCTCCGGCTTTTTTATTTGCCATTGGCTGTATCTGTTACTGTCGAGTCAGTGATTAGTCGCTCTCAGGTGTGAGCGCTAACTCCCAACCGGCCTTGCGCCAATATTCTTGCTCTTGGCGTAAATCGGCGGCTAACAAGCGGTTACTCTCTTCCCAGTCTTCAGTCAGCGTTAGTTGCCACTTTTCCTTGTCGGCATCGACAGTAATTGCCGGTAGAGGATCATCACTACGCTGGCCGTTAAGGGCAACAGCTAACCTTAAGGTGCGGATCAGCGGGTAGAGGTGCTTGCGCTTGTAAATACTCAATTCCGGCATTTCTTCAAGTTTCAAGCTCTTACGCTGGAAACGCACCAAGGTGGCGAGTACGGTTTGTTGCTCGAGATTAAAACCTGGCATGGTGCTATGGCGCAGCAGGTAGGCGGAATGGCGGTGGAAGCCCGGGTAGCTGATACTCAAACCGACTTCATGGAGTAGGGCGCCCCAGCTAAGCAGGGTTGCCAGTTCAATTTTAGTCAGGCCGGGTTGCGGCTCGATTTGGTTGTAAAGCTGTTCGGCAGTTGCCTTGACCCGGTTGGCCTGGGCAATATCCACATTGTACTGCTTAGCCATGGAACTGGCGGTTCTGACCCGGATATCGCTGTGGCGGAAACGCTCTTCCATTTCATAGAGCAATCCTTCACGCAGTGCCCCGTCCGAGAAGATCATCTCTTTAATGTCCAAAGACTTGAACACGGCACTGAGGATCGCGACACCCGCAGCGAAGACAGGTTTTCGGTCATCGCTGAGGCCAGCAAAGTCGAGGTCATCGGAGTGTTTGACCTTGAGGATAGCATCATATAGCTGTTGCAGGCGCTTGGCGGTGATCACCCCATCGCTATGGCCTTGCCCGATTAATACTTCGCGGATTGCTTTGATGGTGCCGGATGAACCGATCGCGGTCTGCCAGCCCATACGGGTGTACTTGCTGGCGATACTCTCGAGTTTTTGTTGCGCGGCTAGTTGGGCCGTTGCCATGTTTTTGCTACTGATCTTACCTTTGGCAAAGTAGTTCTTGTTGTAACTAACACACCCCATATGTTTGCTGTAAGCCAGTTGCGGGGTGAAGCCATCACCGATCACCAGTTCGGTACTACCACCCCCGATATCGACAATCAGCTTTTGGCCATTGTCTGGCTGGGTATGGGCAACACCTAGGTAGATTAGACGGGCCTCTTCGGTGCCAGGAATTATTTCAATCGGGTAAGGGATCAGGGTTTCTGCGCGTTTGAGAAAGACATGGGCGTTGTTTGCCTGCCGTAACGTGTAGGTTGCAGCAATACGGACATTTTCCGGTTCAAAGCCCTGCAGGCGTTCAGCAAACATGGCCAAGCAATTCAAGCCGCGCTGGATGGCGGCCTGATCGAGGTTTTGATGTTCATCGAGCCCTGAGGCCAGGTGAACACGTTGTTTGTGACGGCTGATGATTTGCAGGCTTTGCCCGACGATGCGGGCAACCACCATATGGAAACTGTTCGAGCCAATATCTATCGCAGCGACTTCTCTTGGGCGTACAGGTTCTGTCATGTATTGGAATCGCTCTTTAATTTTTTCTTCAGCTGCTTTTCTGACTGTTTGAGGTAGTCGTAAATCGCAATTTGTGAGCGGATCTTACGTCTGTTGCCTCGAGGTACGTATTTATTGGACATTTCTTTATCAATAATACGTGCCTTCACGGTATCAGAAAGCTGGATATTGAGTATGTCGATAATCTTCGTTTTCAGCTCCGGATCAAAAATCGGGCAGCCGACTTCGATACGGTTGTCGATATTCCGGGTCATCCAGTCAGCAGAAGATATGTAAACATCAGGCTCACCGTTATTCTCAAATACCACTACACGCGGGTGCTCGAGGAAACGGTCGATGATACTGATAGCCGTGATGTTTTCGCTGATCCCTTTAATGCCCGGGATCAATGCACACATACCGCGGATAATCAGCTTGATCTTCACACCGGCGCTACTTGCTTGGTAAAGCAGGTTAATCAGGCCCTTATCGACTAGGTTATTCACCTTTAGTGTAATACCGGATGGTAAGTTTTGCTTGGCGTGTGCAATCTCCCGGTCAATCAGGTCATACAGGCGCGAGCGGGAGTTACGCGGCGATACAATCAGGTGCTTGAATTTCACCGGGCGGTAAGGGTTTTGGATGTAGTTGAACACCATCCTTACCTCGTCGGTGATTTCGGTGCGGCAGGTCATCAGCGAGAAGTCGGTGTAGATACGCGCTGTTTTCTCGTGGAAGTTGCCGGTCCCAAGGTGGGCATAACGTACCAACTCATCGCCTTCCTTTCGGGTAATCAGGCAAAGTTTGGAGTGAATCTTTAGCCCAGGCACACCGAACAGAACTTGCACCCCTGCTTCGGTCAGGCGACGGGCCCATTCGATATTGGCCTCCTCGTCGAAGCGGGCTTGCAGCTCGACTACCACCGTTACCTGCTTGCCGTTGTTGGCGGCATCGATCATCGACTCGATGATCTGCGAGTTCTTGGCTACGCGGTAGATGTTGATCTTAATGCTGCGCACCTTCGGATCATAGGCCGCCTGGCGAACCAACTCCGTCATGTGGCCAAAGGTATGGTACGGGTAGTACAGCAGGATATCCTGTTTCTTAATGGCATCGAACGCATTGCGGCCATTAACAAACTGGGCGCTCTCGAGCGGCGGCAGTGGTTTATTTTCCAAGTAATCACGGCCAACATTCGGGAAGCCGATGAAGTCCTTGAAATTATGGTAGCGGCCACCCGGAATGATACTGTCGTAGCTGGAAACTTTGAGCAGGCCACACAGGACATCAACCATATCACCGGGCATATCACGCTGGTAGACGAACCGGACCGGCATGGCGGTCAGGCGTTGGTCCAAACCCTCTGACATCTGCTCGAGCAGGCTGTGTTCTACTTCCTGGCTCAAGTCGTATTCGGCATCACGGGTCATCTTCATCGCATAGGCAGACAACTCATCGTATTCGAACAGGCCACTGAAGATGTCATCAAGACAGAAGCGGATGATGTTATCCAGAAAAATAAGGGTTTTGCGGCGCTTCCCTTTGGCCTCTGGCAATTGGATGAAGCGTGGTAGCTGATCGGTTGGGATCTCGATCAGGGCGTAACGCTTGTTAACGCCTTGGCGCATCTCCACGGCAAGGTACGAATATTCATCCTTGAGGAATTGCAGCAGATCGATATCGTCAGTCAGTAAGATAGGCGTGACGTGAGGCAGAATACGATTGCGGAAGTGCTTTCTCAGCCAGACTTGCTGGTGGTCATCAAGCTGCTGCTCATTGACCAGAAAGATATGGCGCCGTGCCATCTCTAATAGGATTTCATTGTATAGGGTATCGAAATCCTGGTTGAGCTTGAGCACCCGGCTTTGGATTTTGCTCAATAGCTCCTTGGCCCGATCATTGCCCCCTTGCTCTTCATTGATCAGGATACGGCGTTTGACATCCGCAAAGCGTACTTTATAGAACTCATCGGTATTGCTCGAGTAGATACCGAGAAAGCGGACCCGTTCAATCAGCGGAACAGATTTGTCGGCAGCTTCCTGCAGTACGCGCTCGTTAAATGATAGCCAACTTAGTTCTTTGTCGGTGTAAAGGGGTTCTGCGCTCATTGTCATCCTACTTACTAATGATGCTTAAGAGGGATCAGTTATCGTCGATGTCGATGGTGAGATCGTCTGCGATCTTCTCTAGCTCTTCTTGGACATACTCAATACTCAAATCACCTGGCAGCTCCAACTGGAAACGGGCAGAGAAAATCGGATAGCCCCAGTTAGGTGCGCTGTCGGAATGAGTTTTGAGTTTGTGAATATTTATCCCAAGCTGGTTGAGCTTGGTGGTGACGTCTTTGACAATACCTGAGCGATCATTACCTGTGACTAGCAGGTGGTGAACGACAGAAGTTGGCAGGGTTTTGCTTTCTTCTTCAACTATCTGGACTTGAAGGTCATCAAGTTGTGAGAGTGCGCTGCTGAGTACCCCGACATATTGGTCGGCGACTTCAACTTGCAGGATACCGGTAAATTGACCTGCTAACTTGCTTAGACTACTTGAGAGCCAGTTTCCTTGGTTCTGGTAAACCGTGTCAGACAGGGTTTCTACTAGGCCTGGGCGATCTTGGCCGATGACAGTGATGATCAAATGCTTCATAACGATGTCCTTATACCGTGAGGCGTCATTGCCTATTCTGTATAGGTTATTATGTGAGCATCAACACGGCCTGTCTAGGCTTATAGACCGATCAAGGTATTGAATTTTTTACGAAATCACATAACAGAATAATAATTAAATTTCATTTCACTTTTATGTCATTTATGACTAAGGCGCAGCCAATCCATCGCAATGATCCAAATCTGGATCGTGTTGTTTTCTACACTTTTGGGATAAGTGAGTCCGACATGACTGAGAGGGTAGTCTTGTCATATAATTGTCATATTGGGGAAATATTATTAGTAAACGTGTAAATTTATTGAGGTAATGATGGCAAAGGCCGGTGCGATTTTGATGGGAGAGAGTCCTGGCCGTAAGGTAAAAGATAAGCTGGCCCGATATGGCGTAACTGCCGGTGGTATCTTTGTCCTTGTTACCCTCATTCTGATCTTTTTCTACCTCTTGTATGTGATCCTGCCGATCTTCTCATCGGTCAAGGTGACCCCCCAGCAGCAATTCACTACCTCGTTTGATAATCATACGGCGGATATCCGTGTCACTGACAATAACAATTACCTGTTTAGGCTTGCTGAAGATGGCTCGCTAAGCGCAATTAGCCTTATCCCCTCCCGTGCGGGGGAGATCCTCGGTACGGCAGACTTGCTTGGTGATGTTGCCAGTGTAGGGCGCACCCTGCCTGCGGACAGGTTATACGCATTAGGCGGAATGCAAGGTGAGGTCGTGATTGCCAAGCCTTCGCTATCAACGTTTCGTGGAGAGAATACACTCTCGCTAGATTTCCCGTTGAGTCAGGAGCCACTTCAGCTTGATCCTAAAGGTCTGCCTATTGTGAACTTGGCAGCCTCAGTTCGTGGCCAGCAGGCTATCGTCATGGGGTTTACTGCTGACGGTAGGGCCAGAGCGGCACTGTTTTCCGAAAACAGCAATGTGCTTGGCGGCAATGGCAATGACTGGCAGTCATCTACCTTTGCCGTTAGCGGTTTGCCTGAGGTGGTCGATGATATTGCGGTGACGCCCGATGCGCGTACCGCTTATGTCCTTGCTGGGGACAAGCTGTATGTGGTGGCGTTCGGTAGTCGCTCGGGCTGGGTACGCGAGGTGGTCGCGGTTGAAGAGCCGGGCAGCAAGGCCCAGCGATTGGCGTTGTTATCTGGCGCAAACTCCTTGCTCATTAGCCACAGTGATCAAACGCTTTCCCAGTGGTTTGAGATCCGCAAGGACGGCAAACGGACTATGGTACGGACCCGCGACTTTGCTATCGGTGAAAGCCCGGTCAGCAATTTGATCCCTGAATATACCCGTAAAGGCTTTTTTGCCCTTCAGCAGGATGGGCAGCTATCGGCTTTCTATACCACGGTAAAAGGGGCGATCTATCGCGAATCGGTTTTTGACAGCCAGTTGCCGCAGCAAATCGTGATTTCACCACACGCCGATCGTCTGGTCACACTCAATGGCAATGACTGGCAAGTCTACAATGTCAAAAACCCCCATCCTGAGATTGGTTTTGCCTCGTTGTGGCAGAAAATTTGGTATGAGGGCTACCCAGAGCCAGATTATGTCTGGCAGTCGACGTCAGCCAGTGATGAGTTCGAACCCAAGCTGAGCTTGGTACCTTTAGTTTTCGGTACCTTGAAAGCAGCCCTCTATGGCTTGGTGTTTGCGGTGCCGTTGGCATTGGCGGGTGCTATCTATACTGCGTATTTTATGTCTTCACGGATGCGTGGCATTGTAAAACCGACCATTGAACTGATGGAAGCGCTGCCGACCGTTATCCTTGGTTTCCTTGCCGGTATTTGGCTGGCGCCGATTGTTGAATCCCACTTGGTTGGCATGGTGGCCTTGGTCGTGATGTTCCCGCTGGGGATGTTATTGGCGGGTATTGGTTGGTCTTTGCTTCCGGGCAATTGGCGCAGCCGGATCCCAAGTGGTTTCCATGTCCTATTGTTGATGCCTGCCATTGTCCTGATTGCCTATGCCTGTTTTAGCTTGAGCCCATGGCTTGAACAAACTTGGTTTGCTGGTGATGTCAGGACATACCTCAGTGATGAGTGGGGGATAGGTTACGATCAGCGCAATGCCTTGGTAGTAGGGATCGCGATGGGGATCGCCGTGGTGCCGACCATATTCTCTATTGCGGAAGATGCCATTTTCTCGGTTCCGGGCCACTTGACCAGTGGTTCACTGGCGCTGGGGGCTACCCATTGGCAAACTCTGACGCGGGTAGTACTGCTAACTGCTAGCCCGGGTATCTTCTCGGCGATCATGATGGGGCTTGGGCGTGCAGTCGGTGAAACAATGATTGTACTGATGGCCACGGGCAACACACCGATCATGGATTGGAATATCCTTGAAGGGATGCGGACCTTGTCGGCGACCATTGCCATTGAGATGCCGGAAAGCGAAGTGGGGAGCTCCCATTACCGGGTGATGTTCCTGGCCGCTTTTGTCCTGTTTGTCTTTACCTTCTTGTTCAATACCGTCGCTGAGCTCGTCCGTCAGCGCTTGCGGGAAAAATACAGCTCGCTCTAGTGGCCTCACAAGGCATAGAGCCGCTTTTGGAAGTCATAAACTTAATGAAAAGCGAAATCAATGAGTAACGGTTTTAATGAGTAGTGCTTTAAATGTATAGGTGGCTGAAATCTGGCGCGCCTTGGGTATGGCTGACCGCAGGTGCGGTTAGTGTTAGCTTGATCGTGGTACTTGGCTTACTGCTATTGATTGGCTGGAAAGGGCTGGGATACTTCTGGCCGGCGCCAGTGTACCAGTTTGAAATCGAGCAAAATGGCTATCAAAGCACAGTCATCGGTGAGCTATATGAGCGCAAGACGGTGCCTGTTAAGCAACTGGCCGAAGCTGGTATTGATACCTCTGGTTTTGAGGGGGAGAAAACCTCCCGGTATGTGATCAAAACCGGTAACCGTGATGTGCTTGGTAGTGACTTTGTCACTGTCCTTGAGCCACATATCATCAGCCAAGAGCCAGCTAAGGGCGTGGCGGTTATTGAGCGGCTCAAGAATGGCCGGTTCTATGGTTTCCCTGTTGGTTTAACGGATGATGGCGTTGCGATCCCTTTGCAAGAGCTTGAGTCTAGCTTGGAGCAAGCTGAGATCGTCCGTGATTTAATTCATCAAATTGAACAGACGGATTTGGCAGAGCTCAACCGGCAGTTTGAGCATCTCAACGCCAAAGTCCGGCAGCAAGGTGATGCCGAACAGTTCATTGGCGAGCGGCAACTGCTGGAGCAGCGTTTTGCCCAAATTGAGCAACAGCTGTTGACCCTTCATCAGCAACTTAATCGTGATAGTGTCATTGTCCGTGAAATGACAGGGCAAGAGATAGAGTTGCCTATCGAGCAGATATTGGATATCTGGTATCCCAACGATTTAACCACGGCAGGAAAGCTGGGTCATTGGGCGAGCCAGTTGGGCCATTTTGTCAGTGATGATCCCCGTGAAGCCAATACTGAAGGTGGGGTATTCCCGGCCATTTTCGGTACTGTGTTTATGGTTCTGTTGATGAGTGTGATAGTGACCCCGCTGGGTGTTTTGGCGGCCGTCTACCTTCATGAGTATGCAGGCAAGAGCACGTTTACCAAATTAATCCGTGTTGCGGTCATTAACTTGGCCGGTGTGCCATCGATCGTATACGGCGTCTTTGGCTTGGGGTTCTTTGTCTATATTGTCGGGGCACAGATTGATGATGTGTTCTTTGCCGATCAACTTCCTGCCCCGACGTTCGGGACACCGGGTATTTTGTGGTCGGCATTGACTCTGGCTATTTTGACTTTGCCAGTAGTGATTGTGTCGACCGAAGAAGGCTTGGCAAGGATCCCAAACTCGATCCGTCATGGTTCGTTGGCACTGGGTGCCACGCAGGCTGAAACCCTGTGGCGGACGGTATTGCCGATGGCAAGCCCCGCTATCATGACTGGGCTTATCTTGGCGGTAGCCCGTGCAGCAGGTGAAGTAGCTCCATTAATGTTAGTGGGGGTCGTGAAGATGGCGCCGTCATTGCCGATAGACGGGCAATTCCCTTTCCTGCATTTGGATCGAAAATTTATGCATCTCGGTTATCATATATATGATGTGGGTTTTCAAAGCCCGAATGTGGAAGCGGCCAGACCGCTCGTCTACGCCACATCATTTTTGTTGGTAACTGTGATTGTCGGTTTGAACCTGACGGCCATTGGTATCCGTAACCATTTGCGTGAGAAATTCCGCTCCTTGGAGCAATAGTGAGATTCAGGAAAAAGTATGTTTTCAATTAATTCCCCAATTGGCCTGTTTGAGCCTGTTGATTTGTCAGCGTTGCCAGAAGAGAAGACGGCGCTGTCAATCGAGGGGTTGGATCTGCACTATGGCTCCCATCAGGCACTTTATGACATCAACATGCGCATTGCCAAAGGGCAGGTGACGGCATTTATTGGCCCGTCGGGCTGTGGCAAGTCGACCTTGTTGCGCTGCATCAACCGGATGAATGAGCTAGTGGAAGGTTGTAAGGTCGATGGCAAGGTGATGCTCCATGGCCAGAATATCTACGATAATAAAGTGGATGTGGCTTCGCTTCGTCGCCGTGTCGGTATGGTTTTCCAGCGCCCGAATCCTTTCCCTAAGTCTATCTACGAAAACGTGGTTTATGGCTTGAGGCTGCAGGGAATCAAAGATCGCCGGGTCCTTGATGATGCGGTAGAAAGCTCGCTCCGAGGTGCCGCTTTGTGGGATGAGGTCAAAGACCGCCTGCACGAGAATGCCTTCGGTCTGTCCGGCGGTCAGCAGCAGCGTTTGGTGATTGCCAGGGCTATTGCGATTGAGCCGGAAGTCTTGTTGCTTGATGAGCCGACCTCGGCACTGGATCCAATCTCGACCCTGACCATCGAAGAGTTGATTAACGATCTGAAAACCAAATATACGGTGATTATTGTTACCCACAACATGCAACAGGCAGCACGCGTGTCTGATAACACCGCCTTCATGCATATGGGGGAGCTGGTGGAGTACACCAGTACCAACGATATTTTTACCACCCCGAAAGAGAGACGCACCGAAGATTACATTACGGGTCGATACGGTTAAGGAGTAAGTAATGTTAGATAATTTGAGCCTTGGCCGTCATATTTCCGGCCAGTTTAACGCCGAGCTGGAAAGTATCCGTACCCATGTATTGGCCATGGGCGGTTTGGTCGAGCAGCAGCTGGCTGACGCCCTAAAAGCGATGCACAAGCAGGATATTGAGTTGGCACGCCGCGTCATCAAGGATGACCACAAGGTTAACGCAATGGAAGTGGCCATTGACGAAGCCTGTACCCGCATTATTGCCAAGCGCCAGCCGACAGCGAGTGATTTGCGTCTGGTGATTGCGATTATCAAGACCATTACCGACCTTGAGCGCATCGGTGATGTGGCAGAAAGTATTGCCAAGGTCGCACTGGAAAACTTCACCAACAAGCAATACAACCTGTTGGTATCATTGGAAGCATTGGGCCAGAGTGCCGTTCGTATGCTGCACGAGGTATTGGATGCCTTTGCCCGGATGGATGTCAAAGCGGCGATTGAGGTGTATCAGGAAGATGACCGGATTGACCGCGAGTACGAGGCGATTATCCGCCAGTTGATGACTTATATGATGGAAGATCCGCGTTCGATCCCGAATGTATTGCAGGTGATGTGGTCGGCACGCTCGATTGAGCGGGTTGGAGATCGTTGCCAGAATATCTGCGAATACATTATCTACTTCGTGAAAGGTAAGGATATCCGCCACACTAGCCAGGAAGAGCTAGAAAATATCTTGAAGTAGCGATTAATCAACAGCCGAGTAAAGCAATTCGCCCCTGCAAATGCAGGGGCGAATTGCTTGTGTAGTTAGAACTGGTAATTCACACCGATTCCAAAACTGGCATAGTAGTTACTTTCACCGAACATATTGGCTTTTTGGTAATTGAAATAAGCAACACTTTTGAGATTTAGCGTTATTTCACGGCCCGTTTCAAACCCATAGATAGCCGTTGTGTCATGATCGCGATCTTTTTGATATTCACCGCCACCAACATGATACCTTCTACTTTCCTCGATTCGGCTTACACCCAAAATAGCTGCAACATAGGCTGGTTGGTTATCGAACGACAGAAAGTGGTATTTGGGCTTTAATAAGCCACTGTAGTTATAGGTGGTGTAATAAGTATTCCTGAACCCTTCGAAGAAAACACTATCTCCCAACTCTGTCGCATTGAATTCGATATCTATTGAGTATTTTGGCGCAATGGAATAAGTATAACCAGCTGTAAGACCATACTGGACGGTCAGTGTTGTCTTAGTGTAGTCAGTAAAGCCCAGCTTTAACCCTACATATGGGCCCTCTACGGAATTGGCAAAAGCACTGGTCGAGAGCAAGGTAGCTAATAGCAATGCAATACGTGATTTCATTGTGAGTAGTTTCTGCTTTGAAAAGTAGGAAGTGAAACCTGACGGCAAGTTACCGTCAGGTGCTTTTCATTTTCGGTATGGGAGGGGGTTAGAAATTGTAGTTGGCGCCGATGTAGAAGGTACCGTAGTCTGAATCTAGTGACTTGTATCCGCCTTTGACTGATACATTGCGGTTGAAATCATAACCAGCCTCAACGCCTACAGAGAGTACAGTATTGCTGTCAGATATTTTCTCGCTATCGCCATTGAAGCTTAGCTTAAACTCTTCTTCAAGGTTGTGCAGGCCTAATTGGGCGCCAGCGTAGAAGTTGTCATTGAAGTAGTATTTTGGTTTAACGTTGATGCCGTAAGAGTAAGCTTTCAGCTTAGCTGAATCACCCATGTAAGAATCTCCATCTTCACCTAAATTACGGTATTCACCTTCTACACCGATAACGATTTCAGGAGTAACCTGGAAGTCATAACCGGCTACCAAGCCAATGCCAGAGTCAAATGAGTCACCATCTAGGCTGTTTGAAGCAATATCAGCACCAATATAAAAGCCTTCCTTTGAAGCCAAAGCTGGAGCTGAAAGTAGTGAAGCGATAGTCAGAGCAAAAATGGTCTTTTTCATAATAATGATCTCTAAATTCTCTAATAAGTGTTGGTTCGCACAGGTTGAACGTTATCTCTTCCGATGCGAGAAATATTAAATTGAACACCGTACACAATCTAATTAGTTCGATTGATATGAGTGATAAACAAAGCTTATTGCACGGTGTTTTTATCGGTTTGTGAGTGTATTAGGCTCAGTTGAACTTGTAGTTCACACCGGCGTAGAAGGTGCCAAACTCGGTATCGTAGCCAAGAAGATCGGCTCTGGCATACTTAATGCCCCCACGGATACTGATATTGTTGTCAAACTCGTAGCCGCCTTCGATGCCAGAGGCAAAGCCATTGGCAGTGTCTTTGCCACCCAGTGTGTCGTTGCCGATAGTAAGCTTCTCTTCGTAAGTGATACGATGCATGCCTACCATGACGGCACCGTAAAAACTGTCGGTGAAGTAATACTTAGGTTTGATATTGATACCATAGGAAGAGGCGCTGACATCGGCACCTACATTGATACCGGATGTGCCATCAAAGGCACTGTCGCTGCCCAAATTGCGGTATTCGCCCTCGATGCCAACGACCACCTTAGGTGACAGTTGGAAGTCATAGCCTGCGACTAATCCAATGTTGCTGTCTAGGTAATAGGAGCCGACATAGTTAGCACCAATATCCGCCCCGATATAAGCACCTTGCTTGCTAGCGAATGCTGGAGACGAAAACAGGGCAACGAGCGATAGAGTGAGTAGTGTTTTTTTCATTATTTACCTGCTGCAAAGAATCTGACTTTGTGATGCCGGGCTTTCCTTGCCAGCGAGGTAAATACTAAATTTTGCTTTGTTATTTATCTAATTACTAAATCTGAACAGTGTTATTCATGCTGTTTATTGCTATGGTTTTGGCTATTGAAGCTCCATGTGTAATTGTTTGATAAGCCCAAACAGCCACTGGGTCAGTGGGTCTTTGTGTTTTGATTGGTGGTAGAAGCATACTGAAGAAAACCCCACTATTGGCCCATTGACGATGGCTTCGATTTTTCGAAAATCCGGGTCATCATCTGCAACCATAATATCAATTGACGGAAATAAATGGTCGCTTTGCTTGACTACTTGAAGAACGGCTTCCGGTGATGTGGAGCGAAAACCGATATTAGGGATTAAGTCGTAGTGGGCAAAGTATTGTTCTATATCAGCCACTTGCTCATTGCGCTCTGGGACGATGAGGCAGGCGAATTTTGCCTCTTTGGCTTCGGGAATAGTTATTGAAGAGTTAGTAAAGGGGTGATCCCTGCGAACTATCACTACTGCCTTATCACCTGGAATAGTCTGGCGATAGAGCTCCTTGCTGGTGCTGTCGATATCGTAGTTCAGGGCAATTTGGATATTACCATTTAATAGCTCTGGAAAGGTTGTCGCACTCCAGTTAATCACTTCTACTTGGCAGTTTGGTGCTTGCTGCTCGATCAATAAATATAACTTGCTGCCAAAGGCATAGATATATTGTGGTGCCAAGGCAATTCGCAATTTGCCCGTTATCTCTGCAGGGTTGAATTCCTGGTTAGTATTGACCGCAGTGAACAGGTTATCGAGAGCAGGGGCCAACTCTAGGCACAGTTGATCGGCATAGGGCGTCGGGGTCAAACCGGTACGGGTTTTGGTAAACAAGTCATCACCAAAGTGCAGGCGAAGTTTTTGCAGCGCATGGCTGACTGCCGGTTGGGTAACGAACAGGCGCTCCGATGCCTTGCGCAGGTTTTGTTCTTGGTAGATAACCAGCAAGGTTTTTAGTAGGTTGAGATCGAGATTGGCTGAGAGATCTTTGGCCATTGCGCATTCCTGATTTGTTTACCCATCAATCAAGATATCACAGCTTGTAGGTGGCAAGTATCGGCTTAAGGCTGAAATGGCAAAAAGACCCCTGAAGAAGAGAAACAGGGGCGAGTACCAAATGGTCAAGTATTGATGTTTATTTTGTTACTTGAAACGAAAGTTAATGCCAGCCTCTATCGTACTGTCTGATGTCACTTGTTCACCTGGACGAACCCGATATTCCCCGTAGGTGTATTTGATATATGGCTCAACCCATTTGGGTTTAAACGTGATGGTCACGTCGTGGCTGTTGATGTTGTCATTGATGATGTCTTGCGAGAAGCGATCACCAGACAGCAGCCTATCATGGTTGAAACTGTAGCTGGTGTTTAGCCAAGAGACCGGGCTGTAGCTAACACCTAATGTGGTTTTCCATTCCCTTTGGTCAAACCAATCAAGATCGAGCATCGTCTTGGTTTTTCGCCATTCATGTGATGTGCTGGCGTAAAGCATGACGGTTTCTGTTAGAGCCGTGCCTGAAAACACCCCAGCATCGTAAATATCGATACTGTCAGCTCGTCCATAACTGGCAAAAGCCTCGGTGTAAAATTGCCCCAGCATCAAGCCGTAACCCGTTCCGATCTCCAGATACCCCGTAGAATCGATCTCAGCACTCACATTGATTTGCTCTGTGGCTTGCAAGCTGCCTGTGACAGTGCCAATCCAGTTATTACCTGTTTTGGAAACTTGGGCGCCTAATTGAGCTTCATTGGCGATTGCAATGTGACTAGCTGCAAGAGAGAGCCAGACGACTAAAGTGTAAAAGAAGCGTGTCATAAGGTTTACCATAAGAGAAGAAAGCCGCCCCATAAGGCGGCTTGGTTTACTGTAGTTTGCTTATGAGCGCTCTACCTTGGCCTTGATAGCGTCGCGCAGGTCACGAGACTTAGCTCGGAGCTGGGACTTTTGCTCACTAGATAGGTTCGGGCGTTGCTTCAGTGTTGGTCGGTTTTGCCCTGACTTATCGACCGATACCATTAGTCGTCCGTTATCATTCTGGAGAATAAGTGAGTTACCCTGCCACCCAGTAATGGTGACATAGCCTTTTTCGATAGCTGAGTTATCGACTTTGGCAATAATTAGCCCATTGTCTACGGAGCGGATGAAACCGTTATCATCGACGTAAACAGGGCTGCTTTGGCCATTAATATCGACGGAGCCATTCTCAGTGTTAACTACGATTTGGTTGCCATTGTTACCCGTGACAGTAATGACTTTTCCGGCATTTCCTGCCTCAACCTCGATATCACCGTGGCCTGTTTCTTTCCCATCACTAATTCCTGTGCCCCAATCCGGTGTATCGCCAAAATCTGGTGATAGACCACCTGTACCGCCACTATCTTCAATCTCCCAGCGGCCATTACCATCAGTGTTGATAACAATGTATTCACCGTCCTTTCCAGTGCTCAGGATGTATTGGTTATCACCGTTTTGAGTGATATTGCCGAAGTGGTGGTCGGTACGGGCACTGGTGATATTGCCTTGTTCATCGACCTTTACGACTCCGATTGGAGCCCCAGACTCATCGCGCAGGATCAGGTGACCAGAAGCAAGTACGACAATGGATTCACCTGAATCAGCAGAGATTACGCCTCGTTCGGTTTCAGGGTTAAACTGACTTCCACCTTGAATATTGCCAGTTGCATCTTGTATTGGAGCATCAATACCAGGCCTTTCAATAGGGTGATCTTCAGGAGGGAGTAAACCCCAGCCATTGTCAGTGCCATCAATACCAATCACATTGCCGTTATTATCGTAAATTAGGCCATCGTTCGGCTTTTCTTTTTCAATCGGGTTTTCAATGCCAGCACGCGGGTTATCAAACTCAGGATCAACCGTATCGTTTTTCGAACCAGACGATGATGAACAGCCAGTTAGAATTGTTGTAGCCACTAATGAAGCAATCAGTTTAATTTTCATTGGATACTCTTAATTAGAACGTGTTGTCATTTGCCCGTTAGCAGAACGAGATAGCAAAGGTGTTGGCTATAGGGCAGTTATTTTTAATAAATGAGATGCCATGGAAGCGATGTTTGCCATGCTGCCGTGTTGACGGGGTGAATAATAAACACCCAACATGATGAGCTCTAATCAGAGGTTGTTATTTAGCCATTAAGTGAAAGTTATTAATTATGGTTGCTTATAAAGAGATTAAGCATTGCTTATGAGCAGGGCCAAGCGGAAGCCCACCAGAGAAGTGCGGGCAAGATAGGAGGGCTGAGGGAGTTATTGCTTTCCTGCTGTATATTCTTGCAGTGACTCCTCAATTAAGCCTAACAGCCAGGTTATGAGTGGACTTCGGCGGTTACGCTGGTGGTAATACGCCATCAGGGGGATTTTTAAGTCTTGGTTGTTTATTTTTAGTTTTAGGCCACGCAGTTGATCCCTTTCTTCTTTCGGAAGAAAAGAGGAGGCCGGAAAGAACATATCTGTGTGCTTAATGATATCTAAGATAGCCATGGGCAACTCTGAACGAAAAGCCGTTCTAATAGTAAAACCATGAGAGCGCATCACTTTCTCAGCAACGGGAATATTTGAGTTCCAGTCAGAAATAATAATGCTGGCGGCCTCTAAGCCATCGAGATCCTTGGGGGTGATAGTTGTTTTGCTAAGAGGGTGATCTTTACGGACATACACTGTGAATTTATCGTCACAGATCTTTTTTTGGATCAGCTCTTTCGGCGCATGGTGGATTTCAAAGTTCACGCCCAGGCTTATCTCACCATTGTTGATTTCTTCGAGTGATGTCGGCGACCAGTTATGGAGGTGTAGGTTGACGTTTGGCGCAGCCTGACGGATTTTTAAATATAGCGGGGTAGATAAGTAAGTTAAAATGTTGGGAGTCAGTGCGAGTTTCAGTGTGCCCTCAAGTTGGGACGGTGAGAAAGTATTGCCCGCATTGAGGGTGCTAGATAATTCATCGAGCAACGGGCTGATATTTTCGGCGAGCTCGATACCCAACGCAGTAGGCTTTAAGCCGTGGCGGGTCTTAACGAACAGTTCATCGTCAAAGTGGCTGCGTAGCTTCTGCAGTGCTTGGCTAATGGCCGGTTGGCTGACGAACAATCGCTCCGAGGCTTTACGCATATTGAGCTCTTGCGAAAGGATCACAAAAGTACGCAGCAGATTGAGGTCGAGGCTCGCATAGAGATCTTTGGCCATGCCATTCCTTGTCTTTGGTATTTAATAAAACATTATTTTATTTAACCAAGCTTAATCGCCGTTAAACAAGTCAGGCACAAAGGTTTGGTTCTCTTCTGGTACTCGGATATAGCCTTCCTTGTTGACCTCGGGTAATTCGATATCTGGGTAATCAATATCCTGATAAGGGATCTGGCTCAGCAGGTGGGAGATACAGTTGATCCGGGCTTTCTTTTTGGTATCGGCATCGACCACCCACCATGGGCACTGCTTGGTATCTGTATAGGCAAACATCCGGTCTTTTGCTGCGGAATAGGCAGCCCAGCGGCTGCGGGATTCCAAGTCCATCGGGCTGAATTTCCAACGTTTGATCGGGGTGTTGATGCGTTCCATGAAGCGCTTTTCCTGCTCTTCGTCGGATACGGAGAACCAGTACTTAAGAAGAATAATACCAGAGCGCTTTAACATCCGTTCGAACTCAGGGCAGGAGCGAAGGAATTCCTCGTACTCATCGTCACTGCAGAATCCCATCACGTGTTCAACACCAGCCCGGTTATACCAGCTGCGGTCAAATAGCACCATCTCACCTTCTGCTGGCAAATGGGCCACATAGCGTTGGAAATACCACTGGGTGCGTTCCCGCTCGGTGGGCTTTGCCAGTGCGACAATGCGGCAAACACGTGGGTTGAGCTTTTCGGTGATCCGCTTAATGACGCCACCCTTACCGGCAGCATCGCGGCCTTCGAAAACCACTACTACCTTCAGTCCCTCTTGTTTTATCCACTCCTGCATCTTAACCAATTCAATCTGCAGGCGCTCCAGTTCAGCTTCATAGTCGCTTTTTTTGAGTTTTTTCTTCGGGGGGACGAAAGGCATAGGGGTCTCTTCTTTGTTTTAGTTTGATAACAAAAGAGTAAACCTGAAAGTGAGCTTTGACGAATGGGAGTAATAAATGGTTGAGCTGGCTAGCAGTTTTTTAGGGGCAAGCTGCCCCTAATCATGGCGGGAATATCTGATGCTTAAGCTTTTGCTAGGGCATTGCGAACAGCGGCTATTTTTTCGGGGGCAGTGACGGGAATCGCGAAATCATCGATATCGGCATTACCCATATGGGCCGAGTTGGCATAGTTTTGCATTAGGGAAGTACGCGTCGATTTGCCTGACAGGTGTACTTCTTTGACACCCGTCTGCTGGACAATTTGGGCAACATTGCCTGCATTGACTCCCGCACCGGCCATAATTGCAAGGCGATCCCCGCAGTATTCCACCATTTGTTTGAGCATTGGGATGCCATCAAAGGCATTGGCCTTGAGGCCAGAAGTAAGTACACGCTCGCAGTTGTGCTGCATAATGATATCCAGAGCAGCCATCGGTTCTAAGCATTGGTCGATAGCTCGGTGGAATGTCAGGCCCATCCCATCTGCAACCCGGCAGAGGTCGGTCAAAAACTCTTTATCAACTGTGCTGTCATTGTTCAGTGCACCAATCACTATGCCATCGAGCCCTGCTAGTTTTGCCTGGTGGGCATCTGCCAGCATGATTTCTTTATCCTGGCTGGAGAATAGGAAGTCCCCCTGACGAGGCCGGATCATGGCATAAACTGGAACCTTGGCGTGTTTGGCGGCTAATTGCATCAAACCGGCATTGGGAGTTAGGCCGCCAAGGGCAAGAGAGGAACAAAGCTCGATACGGGTTGCTCCGCCTTGCTGAGCAAGGTGTAGGGATTCGATGTTATCGATACAAACTTCAATATGATCAATGGTCATAGCAACAGCTAGAGAGTGGGTTGAGGTGACAAGCAGTGTAGACGATATTGGGTAGAGAGACGATTGAATAGATCAATATTCTAATGGGCGATGGGCGATGGGCGATGGGCGATGGGCGATGAGTGGTTGGGACAAACCCCAGATACAAAAAGGGCCCGGTGTGTCCGGGCCTCATTATTTTGTCTTTGGCTGACAATTGGCTTTACGCTTTTGCGTTTTTACCTTCACACCGTTGAGCGTGGTGTGAGTGCTAAATTACTTAGCTAGGTCTGCAGTGTGCTCAGATAGGTAGTCAGCAACACCTTTTGGAGATGCGTCCATACCTGCTTTACCTTCTTCCCACTGCGCTGGGCAAACTTCACCGTTCTTCTGGTGGAAGTTTAGAGCATCAACCATACGTAGCATTTCGTCGATGTTACGGCCTAGTGGTAGGTCGTTTACTACCTGGTGGCGAACAACGCCTTCTTCGTCGATTAGGAAAGAACCACGGAAAGCAACGCCTGCTTCTGGGTGCTCAACGTCGTAAGCTTTACAGATTTCGTGCTTAACGTCAGCAATTAGTGGGTACTTAACCTGACCGATACCGCCGTTCTCAACAGCAGTGTTACGCCATGCGTTGTGAGAGAACTGAGAGTCGATAGAAACACCGATTACTTCTACGCCTTTCGCTTGGAAGTCTTCGAAACGCTTGTCGAAAGCGATTAGCTCAGAAGGACATACGAAAGTGAAGTCAAGTGGGTAGAAGAATACTACTGCTTTCTTACCTTTAGTGAATTCTGCAAAGTTGAAGTTATCAACGATTTCGCCGTTACCTAGAACAGCTGCAGCAGTAAAATCTGGTGCTTGACGACCTACTAGTACCATGTTGGTGCTCCTAAATATTGTGTTTGTCGCCTACCTTTCCGGTCGGCTCTCTGTTTGGACGAGACAAACTATAACGAAACTGGTAAATTCAAAAAAGCGGAATAAATAGATTGATGTAATCGAAAATTACGATGAATAAGTTTCCTTCTCTAAAACAGTTGCACTATATAGTTACCTTATTTGAAACCCGCCATTTTGGCGAAGCCGCCAAGCGCTGCTTTGTCAGTCAGTCGACATTGAGCTCCGGGGTACAGAACCTTGAAGAACTGATTGGCTGCCAACTTATCGAAAGAGATAACAAATCCCTCGTTTTCACTTCAACAGGCGAAGATGTTGTCGCACGTAGCCGCGAGTTACTGGCGAGAAGCCAAGATTTGATGGAGCTGTCCAATTGTACCGGCGATGGTATGGAAGGGCAGTTGCGGGTGGGCTGTATCCCGACTATCGCGCCATTCTTGTTGTGTGATCTGGTTCAGGAAGTGAATCGCCTTCATCCAAACCTTAATCTGTTGCTGAGAGAAGACACAACCACCAACCTGTTGGCTGCATTGCGTAATGGCGAGATGGATGTCCTGATCTTGGCATTGCCGGTAGAGATTAATGGTATGCACAGCCGGGTTGTGGGGCGGGATGCATTCAAGATGGTGATCAGCCGTAACCAAGCCGAGCAAGTCACTACGCCTTTACGTTACGCCGATCTGCCGGATGAATCGGTGTTCTTACTGGAAAAAGAGCACTGCCTTACCGATCATGCGGTGTCAGCCTGTAAGCTAACGACCAAAGAGAAGATAAACCCGTTTACTGCAACGAGCCTCCATACTCTGGTACAGATGGTAGCTAACGGCCTCGGGACAACCTTCATTCCGCAAATGGCGATTGACCACGGTTTGCTACATAACCAAAACCTTGTGGTGGTTGATCCACCAGGTCAGGAGGCATACCGTAAAATTGGCCTGGTCTGGCGACCAACCTCCAGCCGCACCCGCACTTTCGAACGTCTTGCCGATATTGTTGAAGAGTTGCTGTAAGCACT
This sequence comes from Photobacterium sp. BZF1, assembly GCF_014349205.1. Lineage (NCBI taxonomy): Bacteria > Pseudomonadati > Pseudomonadota > Gammaproteobacteria > Vibrionales > Vibrionaceae > Photobacterium > Photobacterium sp. BZF1. The sequence goes on along the minus strand of NZ_JACSOF010000039.1, from coordinate 12,332 downwards.
TCACTCTCTCAATTTTTCTTTTGTAGCCGCTAATTTAGCGGCTACTTTGCTTTATTTCCCTTCCGTAAATTAAGTGCTGAGGAAAAACCGCCCATCTCAGCATAATGTTCTGAATGCTAACCCCTTTCTGGTATATCGCAATTACCCTGCCGAAAGAAACTGGCTTCAATTTGTAGGTTTATTATGTTTCGCATTAAAAATAAATGAAACCGGTTGATTAAGGGTCTATGCTTTTTGTGTATAAAAAACGACCAAACAGGTGTCTCTAATGGTTGTTTTTTAAGCGCATTACTGCTTCTAAAAAATAACCTTCCTGTTTGAAACGCAGATCAGGACAAGTGTTTGAATTTGAATTTTATGTAATTTAATTACGTAAGTGGTTACGAAATGGCGGGAAAAAAGTTATTGGCAATAAAACCGAGTTTTTACCTGAAATTTGTTTCAATTTAGTGTTTTGAGTTATTGCTCTACTTTTTTTAAGTGATTGTTTTTTATGGGTTTGGTTGTGGTGTTTACTCCTCGGTTAAATTACCTGTCCTTGCAATTGGGCGTATGTTGCGGCAACGTAAATAGGGCGTTAAGGCCAGGTTTGTTTTGAGTGAAGATAAAAGTGGACTTGGCTGGGGTGGTGATTAAGTTACATTCGTAAGGGAGCGTTAAAAATGGAAAACGACATGTCTACTAACCATGAAGTGAAGCTTTCACTACAAACGCCGCTAACGGCAGAGCAAGCAGATATCCTAAATGATGAGGCTTTAGCTTTCTTGGAGCGCCTAGTGCAGCGTTTTGCCGGACGTGTCCCTGAGCTTCTTGCTACCCGGGAGCACCGTCAACTTGCTATTGATGCGGGTAGCCTACCTGACTTCCTGCCTGACACTGCTGAAATCCGAAACAGTGAATGGAAGATCCAGAATATCCCGCAAGACTTGCAAGATCGCCGGGTGGAAATTACTGGCCCGGTAGAGCGCAAGATGGTGATCAACGCGCTCAATGCCGATGTAAAAGTCTTTATGGCTGACTTCGAAGATTCTTTTGCGCCGGCATGGGGAGAAGTGCTGGCCGGCCAGCAAAACCTGAAAGATGCGGTCAACGGTACGATTTCCTATACCAACCCCGCATCAGGCAAGCATTACCAACTCAATGAGGATCCCGCAGTATTGATCTGTAGGGTGCGCGGCCTGCATTTGCCGGAAAAGCATTTGCTTTGGCAGGGTGAGCCAATCCCTGGATGTTTGCTTGATTTCGCTCTCTACTTTTATCACAACCATAAGGCACTGCTGGAAAAAGGCAGTGGCCCTTACTTTTATATCCCTAAACTACAGGCTTATCAGGAAGCAGCGTGGTGGAGTGAGGTATTCAGTTTTACCGAAGACACGTTCGAGTTACCGAGAGGTACCATCAAAGCCACAGTACTGATTGAAACTTTGCCAGCAGTATTTGAGATGGAAGAGATCCTCTACAGCCTCAAAGAACATATCGTTGGCCTTAACTGTGGTCGATGGGATTACATCTTCAGTTATATCAAGACGTTGAGAAACCACCCAGACCGTATCCTGCCGGATCGCCAAGTAGTGACAATGGAAAAACCTTTCCTCAACGCCTATTCACGCCTGTTGGTGAAAACTTGTCACCGCCGAGGTGCCTTTGCAATGGGCGGGATGGCAGCCTTCATACCGTCGAAAGATCCTGAGCGGAATGAATGGGTGCTCAACAAAATCCAAACCGATAAGTCCTTAGAGGCCAACAATGGTCATGACGGCACTTGGGTTGCCCACCCAGGACTGGCCAGTACAGCCAAGGCCGTCTTTAACGAAGTGCTTGGTGAGCGAAAGAACCAGCTTGATATTTCACGCAGCGACGACGCACCTATTACCGCCGACATGCTGCTTGAGCCTTGTGAAGGGGACAGGACCGAAGAGGGGATGCGCCACAATATCCGCGTAGCGGTGCAGTATATCGAAGCATGGATCTCCGGTAACGGCTGCGTGCCAATCTACGGCTTGATGGAAGATGCAGCGACGGCAGAAATTTCACGTGCATCTATCTGGCAATGGATCAAACACGGTAAGACACTGAGCAACGGCGATGTGGTAACCAAAGCCTTGTTCGAGCAGATGCTTAAAGAGGAAATGGAGGTGCTAGAGCAAGAGCTTGGCAGTGAGCACTTCCAGCAGGGTAGGTATAACGAGGCCGCAGTGCTGATGTCACAATTGACCACCAGTGATGAGCTGGTCAACTTCCTGACACTGCCGGGCTACGAGTATCTGCCTTAAGCACTAAGTCGGAAGATCAATAGAATTAGCAACACCAACAAAGCCAATAACGAGAAAGGGCCCGGATGCTTAAGCCTATCGGGCCGATATAAAAGTCAGTTTACCAATAACAAAATGTGATGCGGATTATCGCCAAATGAAACGAGGGACATCATTATGACATTGACTCGCCAGCAACAAATCGAAGCATTGGAAAAGGATTGGGCGGAAAACCCACGTTGGAAGCATGTAAAGCGTACCTATACCGCAGAAGAGGTCATTAACCTACGCGGCTCGTTTGCCCCGGCAAATACTATCGCCCAGCGAGGAGCCGATAAGCTGTGGGATTTGGTCAACGGCAGTGCCAAAAAAGGCTACGTCAATTGTTTGGGCGCACTGACTGGCGGTCAGGCGGTACAGCAAGCCAAAGCGGGTATTGAAGCCATTTATCTTTCTGGTTGGCAGGTTGCCGCTGATAACAACACAGCCTCGAGCATGTACCCAGACCAGTCACTTTACCCAGTAGATTCAGTACCTGCTGTGGTTAAACGTATCAATAACTCATTCCGCCGAGCTGACCAAATCCAGTGGTCAACCGGCAGCTCTCCGGAAGAAGGCATTGATTACTTCCTGCCAATCGTTGCCGATGCGGAAGCAGGTTTTGGCGGGGTGCTAAATGCCTATGAGCTGATGCGCAATATGATTGATGCCGGTGCAGCAGGTGTGCACTTTGAAGACCAGCTAGCGTCGGTCAAGAAGTGTGGTCACATGGGCGGTAAAGTGTTGGTGCCTACCCAGGAAGCGGTGCAGAAGCTGGTAGCGGCTCGCCTGGCGGCGGATGTGGCAGGCACGACGACCTTGGTGATCGCCCGTACCGATGCCAATGCGGCTGACCTACTGACTTCAGACTGCGATCCATACGATAAAGACTTCATTATCGGTGACCGTACCCAGGAAGGTTTCTACCGCGTGCGTGCCGGTATTGACCAGGCAATTGCCCGTGGCCTTGCTTATGCTCCATACGCTGATTTGATTTGGTGTGAAACGGCAACACCATGTTTGGAAGAGGCGCGTAAGTTCGCAGAAGCCATCCATGCCCAATACCCGGATCAGCTGTTGGCCTACAACTGCTCGCCATCGTTCAACTGGGAGAAGAACCTGGATGCCGAAACTATTGCCAAGTTCCAGCAAGAACTGTCGGATATGGGCTACAAGTATCAGTTCATTACCCTAGCGGGTATCCATAACATGTGGTTCAACATGTTCGAACTGGCTCACTCTTATGCTCAGGGTGAAGGTATGCGTCACTATGTTGAGAAGGTTCAGCGTCCAGAGTTCGAAGCTGCCGAGAAAGGCTACACCTTCGTGGCTCACCAGCAGGAAGTCGGTACCGGTTACTTCGACAAGATGACCAATACGATCCAGGGGGGCAACTCGTCGGTCACAGCACTGACAGGGTCGACCGAGGAAGATCAGTTCAAATAACCCATAAACCCAAACCTCCTAGTAATTGTTAATTGTTATAACCTATTTTGATTTTTGAGCGCCTTTATGGCGCTCTTTTTTTATCTGCGCACGTGGGGGGACGGGCTAGGTTGATAACTTTTGGCCGCTGTTTCGACTTGCGGGTAAATCAAGAAAAATTGTTGTTCAAGTTGGTCGTAGTTAGCCATCAGGACAGCGGGGGTAAGCGCGAGCTGGTGGAGTCTTGGCCGACGACTGGCCATCCTAACCAGAGCCGTCTCCAATGTTTTGGGGTACTGGTATTGCAACAACCAGTTTTGCTGCCACATCCGGTTCATCATCAGCAGGTAGGCTTCAGGCATGTTGTGCTGATATGGCTCAACCTCGGTTCGGGCTGTGTTGATAAACTCATTCAGCGAATGGGGGTGAAATTGCTGCCAGTGGCGGGCGAGGAAGTGATCCCAAACCATATCGAGAGCAATACCGCTGACTCTTCGGGTATCCGTCCCAAACAATTGCCTGCATTGCCTAACTTCCGGCATGGCATCAATGTAACTGTCGACGAAGCGGTGGAGCTTGATCCCGTCAGCGATGTCTTTATCAAATTGCCGGTAGGGATCGCCTCTGACGAAATCGGCAACAAGGTTGCCTGCGAGGTGGCTGTTGCATTGCTGGGCGAGATGGAGGTGGGCCAGAAAGTTCATGCGCTAACATAGTCGGCTGTGCTTTCTGGCGCAGGCTTGAGGTAAATTTCAGTAAGCTGATTGAGCATCGTTTTCAAGCGGTTCGACCTCTTCTTGTAGCTCTAATAAATTAATGGCGATAGAAACGAAATCCGTATCTGTGATGATACCCACTAATCTATTGTGGTCGACAATAGGCAAACAGCCAATCTGATGTTTTTGCATATACAGTGCCGCTTCTTTGAGCCCTGCTGTCGGATCAACACTCATTAAGTTGCGGTGCATGGTTTGCTCGAGGGGAATATCCAAAGCGGAGATAAAAGTGCTCTTGGAGATCTGCTCAAGACTTGATTCTTGGGCTGACAGGATATCCCGTTGGCTGACGAGGCCAACTAAATGGTTGTCTTTGTCGGTGATAGGGACATGGTGAATATGATGCTTGGCCATGAGTCGTTTGGCATCAGCCAACGTATGGGATGCGGTCAAGGTATGGGGGTGGGGCGTCATCATATCGGCAACGGTAAACATAAAGCCTCCTCAATAACGGTGAGTTATTTGTTGTTATTGCCCATTAATTCGGGCTTCTCAGTGTGTTTTTTCTACTCCTTATATGAATGTAGCCAATCTTAACTGCACGACCTATGACGCCAGTCAAAGAACGTTCAAGTTATTTAACTGTGTCTCATATGTTTCTCATAAGTTAACTTTAAGAATGTGTCGTATACTCATTGAAATGATGCCGTAGAGGGATGAGTCAATGCGTAAGCTGCTGTTTATTTTGCTGTCTTGGGCGATGTGGTTACCATTCTATGCATATAGTGATGATCCCGTTCCCCAACCCAAAATTATTGGTGGTATTGAATCAGGGACCAATGAAATACCTTGGCAGGCTTACCTTAATATGACATTTGTTGAGGGCTCCCAGGAAAGGACTTTCATTTGTGGCGGGGTGGTCATCAGTGAAGATGCTGTCCTGACAGCAGCCCATTGTATGCGTAATGGCTCCGAAACCGTCAGACCTGAAAATGTTCGGGTGTGGGCAGGCATCACCAGCATTTTCAGTGCGGGTTCACTCAACTCTGTGGCAGTCAGTGAAATTGTGCTTCATCCTAATTACAACTCATCCCGCTTTGCCAATGATATAGCCATCCTCAAATTATCCAGTACGTTACCGGATGATGCGCTTCCAATCCGCCTTGCCACTATAGGAGAGCAGCAACGCGCCGATGAAGCTTTTGCTAATGGCTGGGTATCAGACGGCGAGCGACAGCCTAACTTGTTGGTATCAGGCTGGGGCAGTACCGATGCCAGTGATTCCAGTTCTGGGGCGACCCGGTTGCAGCAGACATTGTTATCAGGTGTGCCAGACAATATCTGCGACTCTATGTGGGGAAGCAATATCAACAGCAGCGATTACGCTATCTATTTGTGCGCAGGCTCGGTGTCGCCGACACTAGGCAGAGACAGCTGCTTTGGTGATTCGGGTGGCCCATTGGTTTGGCAGGATCCTTTACGGGCATCGGATAGTGATTTCGGTTTGCGTCTGGTTGGCTTGGTCAGCTTTGGTGAAGGATGTGCAGGGCGGCTGCCAGGTGTTTACTCGGAAGTTGCCAGCCAAATTAGCTGGATAGAAGGGCAGATAGGCCCGGCGTTCTTGTCTCAGGCAACACCGGAGTTCTCGGTCGATCCTTTTCTTGCTAACTACGATGGAGTGGGTGCTGCGGTAGAGGGAGGCCAATCTGTCGCGGGTGGAGGTGGTAGCAGTGGCAGCAGCGGAGGTAGTATCGGAATAGCCGGTGTGCTGATGCTAATAATGGTGATGTGGTTCCGTCGCTGGGGCATGGTATAGCAGTAGGTGATCTTTGCTTGATATTGCAGTGAGGCGGCATATACTAGCTGCCTGCTGTAATTTAGGGCCCTAATGATGCAAGTTTCTGATTTTGACTTTGACCTTCCTGATGAGCTGATCGCTCGTTACCCACAACCTCAGCGTACTGCTAGTCGTTTGCTGCAGCTTACCGGTAATACGGGTGAGCTGGCGCACAAAGGCTTTAAGGATGTCCTTGATTTGGTTGAACCGGGTGATTTGTTGGTGTTCAACAATACCCGTGTTATCCCAGCGCGTTTGTTTGGTCGCAAGGCGTCAGGCGGTAAGCTAGAAGTGCTGGTTGAACGTATGCTGGATGACAAGAGTATCCTTGCCCACGTACGTGCGTCAAAATCACCGAAGCCGGGTAATGAACTGTTCCTTGGCGATAATGATGAGTACCAGGCTGAAATGGTCGCTCGTCATGATGCGTTGTTTGAAATCCGCTTCAACAGTGACAAGACAGTACTGGAAATTCTGGAAGAAGTGGGCCATATGCCGCTCCCTCCTTACATTGACCGCCCAGATGAAGATGCCGACAAAGAGCGTTACCAGACGGTATATAACGCCAAGCCGGGTGCTGTTGCTGCACCAACGGCAGGCTTGCACTTTGATGATGAGCTAATGGCGGCGCTGAAAGCAAAAGGTGTGAACTTTGCTTTCGTTACTCTCCATGTGGGTGCCGGTACCTTCCAGCCGGTTCGTGTGGATAATATCAACGACCACCATATGCACGCCGAGTATGTTGAAGTACCAGAGGACGTCGTTAAGGCAATTAACGAGACCAAAGCCAATGGTAAGCGTGTGGTTGCGGTGGGTACGACATCCGTACGTTCACTGGAAAGTGCTGCTCAGGATGCCAAACAGAAAGGCACGGAGCTAAAGCCGTTTTTCGGCGATACAGAAATCTTTATTTACCCTGGTTATGAATACCAGTTGATTGATGTATTGATCACTAACTTCCATTTACCGGAATCAACCCTGATCATGTTGGTCAGTGCGTTTGCCGGTTATGAGCATACGATGAACGCTTACAAGCAAGCTGTTGAAAACAAATACCGTTTCTTTAGCTACGGCGATTCGATGTTTATTACCCGTAAAACTGTGTAATTACACGATTCATTGACGAAGTCAGTGTCACTTAAGGCTGCATTTGCTAAAATGCGGCCTTTGTATTTTTTCATCTCTGGATAATTAAGTTCAGACGATGGCAAATTCATCCACTAGGCTTTAGGGCGGAGTGGAAAGCCTGCTAATACTTTGGCAGGTGATATTGGGCATGGTGGGCATTTTGCCTGCTGGTGCCATTGTTATGCCCCTGACCTTAGCAGGGTGGGGGGTGTTGATGTCAGATTGTTTCTCTGGCTGTTGGAGGCTTTGTGAAATTTGAATTAGATAAAACCCAGGGACGTGCCCGTCGTGGCCGTCTGCAGTTTGAGCGTGGCACGGTAGAAACCCCTGCTTTCATGCCAGTTGGTACTTACGGTACGGTTAAAGGCATGACACCGGAAGAAGTTAAAGAAACCGGTGCGCAAATCCTACTGGGTAACACTTTCCACCTGTGGCTACGCCCAGGCCAGGAAGTCATGAAGATGCACGGCGATCTGCATGACTTTATGCAGTGGCAGGGTCCTATCCTGACCGATTCAGGCGGTTTCCAGGTATTTAGCTTGGGTGATATCCGTAAGATCACTGAAGAAGGTGTTCACTTCCGTAACCCTGTGAACGGTGACAAGATTTTCATGGACGCTGAGAAGTCGATGGAAATCCAGAAAGACTTGGGTTCTGACGTAGTGATGATCTTCGACGAGTGTACGCCGTACCCAGCGACACACGATGAAGCGAAGAAGTCGATGGAGATGTCACTACGCTGGGCACAGCGCAGCCGCAACCACTTTGACAAACTTGGTAACAAAAATGCGCTGTTTGGTATCGTCCAAGGTAGTGTATATGAAGACTTGCGCGATGTTTCTGTTGAAGGCCTGACTAAAATCGGCTTTGACGGTTATGCGGTTGGTGGTCTTGCTGTCGGTGAGCCGAAAGAAGATATGCACCGCGTACTTGAGCACACCTGTCCTCAACTGCCTGAAGACAAGCCGCGTTACCTAATGGGTGTGGGTAAACCTGAGGACTTGGTTGAGGGTGTTCGCCGTGGTATCGACATGTTCGACTGCGTAATGCCTACTCGAAATGCCCGAAATGGCCACCTGTTTGTGACCGGAGGTGTGATCAAGATCCGTAATGCGAAACATAAAACGGATACAACCCCTCTCGATCCGCACTGTGACTGTTACACTTGTCGCAATTACTCGAAGGCGTATCTGTACCACCTGGATAAATGTAATGAGATTCTGGGTGCGCGCCTTAACACAATCCACAACTTGCGTTACTACCAGCGTTTGATGGAAAGTATCCGCAAGGCGATTGAAGAAGATCGTTTCGATGTGTTTGTAGAGGAATTCTATGCACGTCGTAACCGTGAAGTTCCACCTTTAAATGACAACAAATAATCGAGGACGTTAGTAAATGAGTCTGATTTCTCAAGCACACGCAGCAGCGGAAGGTGCCCCACAGGGCGGCGGTATGCAACTATTTATCATGCTTGGCCTTTTTGCCGTAATCTTCTACTTCATGATTTACCGCCCACAGGCAAAACGTGTGAAAGAGCACAAGAACCTTATGTCTTCTATGGGCAAAGGTGACGAAGTGCTTACCAGCGGTGGCCTTGTAGGTAAAATCTCTAAGGTTTCTGAAGAAAATGACTACATTGTTATCGGGCTGAACGACACAACTGAAGTGACTATCAAGAAAGACTTCGTTACTGCCGTTCTGCCAAAAGGCACAATGAAGTCTCTATAAAATTTGCTTAAAGGATCATAGCAGTGCTAAACCGTTATCCCTTGTGGAAGAACCTGATGGTAGTGTTCGCGCTACTTATCGGTTTGCTTTATGCGCTTCCCAATGTTTACGGCGAAGATCCAGCAATTCAAATCTCCGGGGCGCGTGGCGCCTCGGCAGATATGTCCACGCTGGATGCCGTCACCGAAGATTTAAAACAAAATCAAATCTCTTATAAATCAGTCGCTTTCGAAAACGGTACTGTCCTGGTCCGCTTTAACGACACTAATACTCAAATTAGTGCTCGCGATATTCTTAACGACCAGCTTGGCGATGATTTCATCGTAGCCCTTAACCTTGCACCTTCTACTCCAGCTTGGCTTGAATCCATCGGCGCGAACCCTATGAAACTGGGTCTTGACCTGCGCGGCGGTGTGCATTTCTTGATGGAAGTAGACATGGACGCAGCAATGGATAAATTGCTCGGCCAGCAAGAAGAAACGTTCCGTACTGAATTGCGTGAAGCGAAGATCCGTTACCGCGCGATCAGCAAGACCGATGAAGCGGTGGAAGTTCGCCTGCGTAATGCAGAGCAACTTGATGAAGCCAAGCGTGAGCTACAGCGCCTTCACCCGGATATGCAGTTTGTCGACACGACTAGCGGCTTCCTGCTAACCGCGACATTTACAGATGCCCGCCTTCAGGAAATCCGTAACTACGCAGTTGACCAAAACATTACCATTTTGCGTAACCGTGTTAACGAACTAGGTGTTGCCGAGCCTTTGGTCCAGCGCCAGGGTGCCAATCGTATCGTGGTTCAGTTACCAGGTGTGCAAGATACTGCGCGTGCTAAGGAAATCCTTGGCGCAACGGCAACTCTTGAGTTCCGTGAAGTGGATAACTCAGCTGACCTAGCGGCAGCGGCATCTGGCCGTGTACCAGCGGGTAGCGAAGTGAAATTCACCCGTGATAATCGCCCTGTTGTGCTGAAGAAGCGTGTGATCCTATCAGGCTCTCACATTACCGATGCAAGCTCGAGTGCTGATGAATATGGCCGCCCTCAGGTAAACATCTCGCTTGATAGCGAAGGTGGTAGCAAGATGACAGCCTTCTCACGTAATAACGTGGGCAAGCTGATGGCAACTGTCTTTACCGAGTACAAAGACAGCGGCGATCGTGATGAGAGCGGAAAAGTTATCCTGGAAAAACACGAAGAAGTGATTAACCAGGCGACTATCCAGACTGCGCTTGGCCGTAACTTCCGTATTACCGGTATTGATTCGCAGGCAGAAGCCCACAACCTAGCGCTGCTATTGCGTGCCGGTGCCCTGATTGCACCTATCTCAATTGTGGAAGAGCGTACCATTGGTCCATCTATGGGTCAGCAGAACATCGACATGGGTATCCAGGCGATGATTTGGGGTATGGTCGCAGTTATGCTGTTTACGCTGCTTTACTACCGCCGCTTTGGCTTGTTTGCCAACATGGCCCTGCTAATGAACCTAGTCTTGATTATCGGTGTGATGTCGATGATCCCGGGGGCGACTATGACCCTGCCGGGTATTGCCGGTATCGTTCTAACGGTAGGTATGGCAGTTGATGCCAACGTACTTATCTTCGAACGTATCCGTGAAGAGCTTCGCGAGGGCCGCAGCCCGCAGCATGCGATTCAGCAAGGCTACGCCAATGCATTTAGCACCATTGCCGATGCCAACATCACTACCCTTATCACCGCAATCATCCTGTTTGCAGTAGGTACGGGTGCGATTAAAGGCTTCGCGGTTACGCTATCAATTGGTATTTTGACTTCCATGTTCACGGCTATCATCGGTACCCGTGCACTGGTTAACTTGGTTTACGGCGGTAAGCGCGTCGATAAACTGTCGATCTAAGGAGACGCTGACATGTTTCAGATAATGAAAGCGGATAAGGCGATCGACTTTATGCGCTGGTCGAAAGGCGCATTTGTCCTTTCGATTATTATGATTATCGCTGCAATCGGTACCGTGACGACCCAGAAACTGAACTGGGGTCTGGACTTTACCGGCGGTACCCTGATTGAGGTTGGCTTTGAGCAGCCGGCTGATCTGGTACTTATCCGCGAGTCGTTGGAAGGTGCGGGCTTTGGTGATGCCATCGTACAGAACTTTGGCACGGCACGTGACGTCATGGTTCGCCTTCAGCCGCGTGAAGATGCGCAGGGTGAGAAACTGGGTAACCAGATCATCGATGCACTAAGAGCGGGTACTGGCCAGGATGTTGAAATGCGCCGTATCGAGTTCGTTGGCCCGAATGTAGGTGACGAACTGGCAGAAGCGGGTGGCTTGGCTATCTTGGTCTCACTGATCTGTATCTTGCTGTACGTTTCAATGCGATTCGAATGGCGCCTGGCTGCCGGTGCGGTACTGGCACTGGCCCACGACGTTATCATCACTATCGGTATCTTCTCGTTTACCCAGATTGAGATTGACCTGACTATCGTGGCAGCCCTGCTGACCGTTGTCGGTTACTCACTCAACGATACCATCGTGGTCTTCGACCGTATCCGTGAAAACTTCCGTAAGATGCGTAAAGGCGAAGCGGTAGAGGTAATGAACAATTCTATCACCCAAACGCTAAGCCGTACCCTGATCACCTCGGCAACGACACTGTTCGTAGTTATTGCCCTGTTCTTGAAGGGCGGCAGTATGATCCACGGTTTTGCCGCAGCCTTGCTGATCGGTATCACCGTTGGTACGTATTCGTCTATCTACGTGGCTTCGGCACTGGCGCTGAAACTGGGTATTGCCCGTGAGCACCTAATGCCGCCGCAAGTGGACAAAGAAGGTGAAGAGTTTGATGCTATGCCGTAAGGCGAAGCGATAGAACTGTATCTAAAAACGGAGCCGGTAGGCTCCGTTTTTGTTTGGCAGGAACAGCTAAAGGCGAAGGGCTAAAACGGCCATAGGCCATAGGCTAAAGGAAGAGCAAAGAAGCATGGTTAAGGAAAACTGGCTAGGGATTAGTGGAAAAGCGGCTAGAGGCTAAAGGAAGAAAATAACAGTAGGGCCATTGGCGAAGGTCAAAGAAAATAGCTACAGCAAGAGCAGGAGCTTGACAGGGTCAGGTTCTTGCAAACATCTGGTTCGCCTATCGCCTATCGCCTATCGCCTATCGCCTATCGCCTATCGCCTATCGCCTATCGCCTATCGCCTATCGCCTATCGCCTATCGCCTATCGCCTATCGCC
>NZ_JACSOF010000038.1:0-46421 GCF_014349205.1 Photobacterium sp. BZF1 | reverse complement strand
GAAGGCATCGTTTGATGTCACAGACGGATCTTCGAAGTTCTCCGGCTGTTGCAAAACTGGATCTGGTAGACGGCTAACATAAGCGTCACCAGCAATAAGAAGAAGAGGCAGACGGTTAGTGTGCGCGATACCGGCAGCGGTGACCATATTGGTTGCACCTGGGCCGATAGAGCTGGTTGCGATACCGATACGACGACGCTGGTTCGCTTTCGCGTATGCAATGGCCGCAGTTGCCATCGACTGTTCGTTCTGACCACGCCAGGTTGGAATTTTATCTTCAATATTCTTTAGCTGCTGGCCGAAACACGTCACATTGCCGTGACCGAAAATCGCAAAAGCGGCACCAAAAAGTTGTTCTTTCTTTCCATCAATTTCAATCATTTGTGCTGCAAGGTACTTAGCAAGTGCTTCAGCAACAGTCAGGCGTACAGTCTTCATTGTCTTCCTCGTTTTTCGATATTCGAAAAATAAATCCTTTTCTCACTACAGTTGCGTTTGATTTCTGCGGTGAGGTGTTAAGGGGGCCTAGCCTGCCCCCTTACCTTAAAGCCTTAACTTACAGGCCGTATTTCTTTGCGTAGCCAGTGATATTCTCGTATGCAGTCTTGGCGTAAGTTAGTGGGTGTGCTTTTGCAGGGTCCTGCTCAGCTTCAACCAGTAGCCAGCCTTTGTAATCGCGCTCTTTCAGTGCAGCGAAAACATCATCGTAATCAACGTCGCCAGTGCCAGGAACGGTGAATACACCATCAAGAACTGCGTTAAGGAATGATTTATCTGCATCACGAGCGGCCTTCATAACGTCTAAACGTAGGTCTTTAAAGTGCATGTGGCCGATACGGTGGCCCCAACGCTTGATCATGGTGACAGGGTTACCGCCGCCGTATGTAATGTGGCCTGTGTCCAGTGTTAGGTGAACAGCATCGCCTGTAAGCTCCATCATTAGGTTGATGTCGTCTTCAGTTTCACAGATAGTGCCCACGTGGTGGTGGAAAGACAGCTTGATGCCGTGCTCGTTAAGTAGGTACTCAGCTACTGTGGTTAACTTCTCGCAGTAAGTTTTCCACTCATCCATAGTCAGGATAACGCGCTGAGATAGTGGAGTGTTGATATCACCGTGAACGGTATTGCTCACTTCACCAAATACCATCGCGTTACAACCCGCAGCTTTAAGTAGTTTGATGTGCTCTTGCATCGCAGCGATTTCTTCTTCAGCTGTTAGTGTCATCAAGTTACCGCTGTACCAGCCAGAGGCTAGAACCAGACCGTGTTGCTCTAGAAGAGGGATAAGTACTTCTGGCTCACGTGGGTATTTAGTACCTAGTTCAGTACCAGTAAAGCCAGCTTCCGCCATTTCACTCAAACATGTTTCCAATGGGATTTCGCCGCCAAGTTCTGGCATATCATCGTTAGTCCAGGTCAGTGGGCTGATTCCATATTGAACATTGCTCATGTTTGTACTCCAATTTTTTGATTATTAAATTCCGGGTCGGTGACGATTGTGGTCAGTCCAGTGGAATATGTTCTTTTGGAATCTCTGAACCGTTTTTCAATCTGCACCATTTGCTTCACTGGAAATCACTATAACCGAAAAAATATAAACGAAAAATATTTTTCACTCGTTACAATCGTTTTCATTTTTTCTGAGCAAAATGAAAAACCCCAGTAATCATGCGGCTTGGAAGAATTTCTTGAGCAAGATCACAGTTACATTTAATTCATATAAAACAATAGCTTAATGAAAAACAATCTCACGGAAAATATTTTTCGCAATTTGACGTAAGTATCATTTTTAGACAAAACCACCTATTCGCTATAGCCGTATAAATCCTGTGCGCTTATGATTTACGCCGTCACCAAGTGGAAAATTATTATCAAAGCAATAAATTACTATTAATAATATTGGTGATATGAATAGTACCGATGCAAATACCCTACAGTAATTAGCGCATTGGAAAGCTACCCAGCTCAAACTTATTCGATGGTTGAGTAAGAGACGGGAATCTCATAAAGGAGTAGAACATGTCATCCACAACCGCGGCCGAGGCCCGAAAACATAATTTTGCTTATATAATCAGAATTTGTTGTATCGCAGCCCTAGGGGGAATTTTATTAGGTTACGATACTGCTGTTATTTCAGGCGCCATCGGTCCAATCAGGGAGCACTTCGGATTAACCCCGGCACAGACAGGCTGGGCAGTTTCAAGTGTTGTTCTAGGTAGTATTATCGGTGCCGTCAGCGCCGGTTGGTCCGCCCTAAAATACGGACGTCGCAACACCCTCTTCATTGCCGCCATACTCTTCATGATCTCTGCCATTGGCTCTGCACTGGCTACCACCTTCTCTTTCTATGTCATGCTCCGCATCGTTGGCGGTGTCGCAGTAGGTTTGGCCTGTGTGGTTTCACCTATGTATATGTCTGAAGTGGCTCCAAAAGATTTCCGTGGCCGTGCCGTGAGTATGTTCCAGCAGTCTGCTGTTGTGGGCCAAACTGGTGTGTTCTATGTTAACTACCTAATTGCAAAAGGTATGAGTGAAGCATGGCTGGTTGATATGGGCTGGCGTTGGATGCTCGGTTCAGAAGTCATTCCTGCCGCTCTTTTTGCCGGACTCTTGTTCCTTATTCCCGAATCACCACGCTGGTTGGTACTCAAAGGCAAAATTGATCAAGCCAAAGATACCCTATCGCGCATCTCTAATCCGAAACATGCTGACCAGCTGATCGGCGAGATCCAAGCATCACTGGCGGATTCTAATCAACCAGGCAAGAAACAAGTTAGCCTACGTTCACCGCTGCTGTTCGCTATCTTGGTGATCGGTACCTTCGTCGCGGCAGCCCAGCAGCTGACCGGTATCAACGTTATCATGTACTACACGCCAGAAATCCTGCGCCCAATCACTGGCAGCACCGAGAATGCTCTGTTCCAGACTACATTCGTTGGTGTCGTGTTCATTCTGGGTAACGCATTGGGTATGTATCTGATTGATAAGGTTGGCCGCCTACCTCTAATGAAATACGGTACATTCGGCTGTGCCGTAGGTATGACAGTGGTTGGTTTTGTACTTTACACCGGCACTGAAGGCTACGCTGCCCTGTTCGCTCTTTGTCTATACGTTGTTTCGTACGCAACGTCTTGGGGCTGTGCGTGCTGGACCATGATTTCTGAAATCTTCCCGAACAGTATCCGTTCACGTGCAATGGCTATCGCGGTAGGTGCCCAGTGGTTTACCGGCTTCCTGGTTACCCAATCGTTCCCAATGCTGAATGAAAATGCCTTCTTGAGAGAGAACTTCAACGGTGCATTCAGCTTCTGGTTATTCGCCGCGCTATCGCTAATCTGTATGTTTGTAGTGGTCAAATACGTTCCGGAAACCAAAGGCGTCAGCTTGGAGAAAATGGAAGAAGCTATGGCTAAGAAACTTGGTAAGAAAATCCCTGCTAAAACAGCAGAAGCCACAGCTTAACTTTAACTATTAGAAATATCGGCAGGCTTTCGGCAAGAAAGCCTGCTTTTGCATTACCATAAGGGAGAAACCATGCTCGATAAGATGGCTTTTTTTGTCTACGTCATCCGTACCGGCTCCATTTCAGCCGCTGCACGGAAATTTAATATCTCCGTCTCTGCCGGAAGCCGTTGGTTACAGGATCTCGAACAAAGCTTTGGTATCACCTTGTGCCGCCGTACCAACCGATTGCTGACGGCCACCCCTGCAGGCCAAAAACTGGTCGATGAGTTTTCGCCTTTGGTTGATAACGCCGAGCAACTGTGTCGAAGCCTGCAAGACTATCAGGAGCAAGACAAAGGCCATATCAATATTGTATGTACCCCGGTATATGCCAATAATTTCCTGATGGATAAAATCAGCAACTATCTAATATCCCACCCAAATGTCACCTTTAATCTTAACGTGACCCCTTGGGCACTAGACCATGCTGTCGAGGCCGATTTGGTAATTAGTGCCAATGCCTGCTACCAAGGCTACCAGGAGAAAGACCTGCACCTAGTTCGAAGGGAAATAATGCAAAGCCCATTTGTAGCCGTAGCCTCTGCTGAGTACCTAGAGCGAAACCCGGCACCGGAACTCCCCACTGAACTCTCTAAGCACCAATGCTTATTTGCAACCACACTCACCGGCAGCAATGATTGGATTTTTGAGCGCAACGGCGAAACCCAGATGATCAAAGTGCCAAAATCGCTAGAAGTGAATGACAGCGATTTACTGTTGCAAAGCGCAATCAAAGGAGCAGGTATCGCCTATCTACCAGCCTTTATCGTTGATAAGCCGGTATCTGATAAACAACTCACCCCTATTCTCGACGACTACGAAACCAGTATTTGGAGTTTGAATCTGTATTACCACCCACCAACAAAAGCGTCAGCTGTAGCCAGCCATTTCAAAAGCTACTTATTAGACAATGCGTAGTACATTGATTAAAGCAACGCACTGGCATGTCCATTCATAATAGCTTTTTAGATGGACAAACGTGTTTCATGCCCCATCGCTCAGGTTGCCTATACTGTTCAGTGGTTTCCAAATAAGTGACAGGGTGAGAATGATTCAATTAACTAATCAAGCAGCATTGTTTGTTGCAATGGCCTCATCATCAAGTTTTGCTATTGCTGATTGTCAGGTACTTGGTGAGATTCAACGTTCGAACATTGAAACAGCGGTCAATTCATCTAAAAGCAATTTCAACCTTAAAGATCCGGATAGTGTCTTCAATTTTATAAGCGAACATAGGTACATACAGCATGTTCCTAATGGCAGGGATGGAGGAGAAGCTTTAGTCGGTGTTATAAAATTCTTTAAAGAGAAAATGCCAACATTTAAAGTTGAGAATGTCCGTTCTCTCGCGGAAAATGACATCGTATTAACACAGAGCATCGACTATCTAGAAGGCAAACCCATTGAGGTTAGTTACGACTGGTATCGAGTGAACAATGGTAAGATAACCGAACATTGGGATGTGGTTTCTGAGTTTAAAACAGAAGTTGATCCGTCAATTTATACCTCTGGACCCGGCGTAGATTTTAAAAGCTGCTTGGATAAAGAAAAACTACGCGCGATAGCATTAGATTACTTCTACACAACCTGGGACAGGTTGGATACAAGAGCAATCAAAGCTCACGTTAGTGATGATTTTGTTCAACATAATCCTGATGCTATTCTCAAGGGGGTTTCTGATAAACAGAACCTCATCGACATTGTCACAGCAATATCGAAGGCGGGTGGCGATATACACATCGAGATCTCGAAGGTGATTGTAACAGGTGACTTTGTCGCAATACATGCGAAATGGACGGAAGGTGATTCTGTTACGACCGTCACTGACCTACTTCGTTTTGATGAGAACTACAAAATCGTAGAACATTGGGACGGCTTGAAGGCTGTGCCTGCCGAGAATTCAAACCCTAGAGACCCAGTCTTTTGATTGGCCTAGCTAGAACAACAGGGCAACGTAACAGACGTTGCCCATATTGAAATTATTATTAAGTTCGCCGCTTATACCCAAACATCATTCTCAGCTTTTAGAGTACTCTGCGCATCACCCGTATTAACAACGCCTTTAGGTTCAATAAGCATAACGTGGCACTCTCTCTCAGCAACAGGTTTGTGCTCGACACCTTTTGGTACCACATACATTTCGCCCTCACTTAGCTCAATGACTTTATCTCTAAACTCGATACGCATTGAGCCGGAAACGACTAAAAACAACTCATCCGTATCTTTATGACCATGCCAAGTGAACTCGCCTTTAAATTTAGCCAGCTTCACTTGATAGTCGTTCATTTACGAAATCAATTAAAAACAGAACTGCATAATTATTAACTCTAGGGACTACCAGTTATATCCGTTGATGTGCTCACTGTAGACGTTAAAATTTTACTTTGTGTAGACCTGCTGGGTTTGTACCGCCAAACAACAAACCACCATCGTTGGTTATATAGAAAACATCAGCTTCAGTTTTACTCATCTGAATAGCAGTATTGCCTTCAATACCGTGACTGACCAGCACTGATTGTTTACCGTCATGAGTATATTTAATTACTTCATGGTGGTGAGTCGTTATAAACCAATCTCCTTGCTCATCAATAATAAAATCATCCGCTTGAATGCCTCTATTTATGATCTCTAGCTTAACAGCCTTGCCGTTTTTGATCCCAATTTTACCCAATAGTTGCTGAGCTGAGTTAGTGAAGTAAAGCTCACCCTTGTGAAGCTGGATGCCATTAACACCAGGCAGCCCTGGGCGTTCTTGCAGCGCCTGAAGCTTTTCATCTTCTAGCCAAATCGACAGTTTGGAGGTATTCATATCAAAGTGGAAAATCTTACCATGCGCCGCGTCTGCAATTAGGTATTGTTGCTCCCCTAGATAAACCATGCCGTTTAGGAAAGCACTTTGCTCTAGCCCCTTGATACGAGTAAGTTGGCCATCTTGCGTTACTTTATATAACGCCATACTTTCTAGAAAGCTCGCGCCTTGCATAATGGAGGTTTCGTGGACGCTGAGTAAGCCGTTGCCATTTTCATCGAAACGAATTGATACCGGATGACCGTCTACCTTAGCGAACAATTTAGCAACGCCGCTTTCACTGTATTGGTAGAGCGACATGCCTGTGTAGTCGGTCGCAACTAATTCTTTATCATTCTTGTAAGTCAGGTTTTCGAAGAAGTGACCCGCGGGCATCGCGATCACAGATTCAATCGTGGTATCACCTGCAGTGTTGGGCTGAGCAGATGCGGCAAGCGATACAGAAAATAATAATGCAGTAGTAAGTTGCTTGAACATAGTGAAATCTCATTCTTCAATTGCGTTGACATTCATGTTAGATGAGATCTCTTAAACCATCTATAATCCAGTAATCACACTATCTTTAACTAAAAGTTTATGAAATCACTACCAAGTCAGCTACCGATTTTTATTGAGGTCGCTAAAGAGAAGAGCTTTTCAGCTGCGGCAAGAAACTTAGGCATTTCAACGCCTGCGGTTAGTAAAGCCATTAACAAGCTTGAAGATGAATGGAAACTCAAATTGTTTCATCGCTCGTCACACTCATTGAGCCTCACTTCAGCGGGACGAGAGTTGGTTGAGAAGCTATCTCCGGCTGTAGATTCGATTTTCTCTGCTATTTCAAACAGCCAGACAGTCAATAATGAGCTTTCAGGAACAATCAAAATTAACCTGCCTAGCACCTCATTAGGCGTAGATACCCTTTTGCCTTATCTCATGCGTTTTGCAGAAAAACACCAAAATATTGAACTCGATCTTCATTTTAGTGATGCGAGCATCGATCTCGTTGCCAATGGATTTGACCTTGGCATCGGAACATATCTAAACCAAGACTCAAGGCTGATCGCTAAGCGGATTATGACAGGCCGTATCGGTCTGTTTTCATCGTCGACTTACGCCCAAAAAAAAGGTCTACCTAGCACGCTTGATGAACTGACTTTACACGAGTGTATTCCTATACGTTCGATAGAGAGTGGGAAGGTTCGCAGCATGAGCCTATATGATGGCAAAACGGAACACAGCTTCCTACCAAGAGGTCGCATCGTTGTAGATAGTTTTACTGCAGGCAAAGCACTGTTATGTAACCACTGGGGAATTATCGGGCTGGCAGAATGGGTTGTAACTAAGGAGCTAGAGCGAGGAGAGGTAGTGCCAGTCCTAAAGGCATTTTGGCCGTCAGAGTTGTCTGTTTATCTCTATTTTACTTCGCGTGAATATATGCCCCATGCCGTAAGAGCTCTAATTGATTATTTAAGTGATGTGGGACTCTAAGAATCAATTACAGCAAAGAACACTATAAATGTCGCCATAAAATCAATCATTTGGTTCGCCACCAACGATGGCTCTTACTTACACTTTCAAAGCATTTACCTTTGTTAAGTCAAAAACGACAAATACTGAATCAGTTGTTGCTCCAACGAAGAGTGAGGCATTTCTGATTTAGCATAATCCCCAAATTGTTCAGATGTGGCCTGAATTAGGTTTGTTTAACGAGTAACAATGCCAAACAATTCAGCCAATAGGGTCGGTCTCTCATCAGGATGATACGGGGTAATGGTTTTGCCCCCACTGGATGTTCTTGCTACATGCTCGTCAGACAACGCGATCCGACAGTCACCCTGTAACTTTGAAACCACCCACTGTTTATTGAAAATTGATCGTTCATCATGCTCTATAAATGCAATCGCCGCTTTGAAGTCTCTGCGATGATAGAGCTCATCATTAAACTGGTAACGTGGTGACGCGCCTTCATTGTCATGCAACCACAACTGGTAGTAGTCCTTACTGATAAGCTTTATTTTATGAGTAATACCGAGTTCCTCAAAACCTCGGCGACCATTCATTGGAATAACCTGAGACATTGCCCGGGCATCGCCAACATCCGCGATAAACTTCTCACCATTCAGTTCAACAACAAGAGCAATATGATTTGCAACATCCCGCAGTTCACCATCAACGAACATTCTTGCCGCAACGCGATAGACGCAATAACCGCAGTGCATCAGCAGTTCGTACAAGAAGTTATTGAGCTCGAAACACACACCACCGCGTTGAGAAAGGATCAACTTCTGGTACAAATGGCAAGTTTCATCGTTAATGGAAATACCGGATAACACATCCAAGTTTTCAAACGGAATCGACGTCACCATCGCCTGGCAAAGTGCGTTTGCCCCTTCAAGGCCCTCTAACTGTGACAGGCTAAGACCTAGTCGTTGTTCAATATGAGGGATCCATGCTTTCTGTATCAATATCAGCTCCGGTCATTACTTAGAAAGTGTATCAATCGTGGTAGCATCATTTTAAAGCAACATAAAATCTGCAACCAATGGTGTAAATCAAAATTTTCTAACACGTACCACAGAAATATCTCAACAGTCGGTAGTAATCTGTTGGTTTCACGAAGAATATCGCCACACAATCTTTTGGAACATGCTATGAATTTCAACCAGCTACAACAACCTATCGGCACACCGATGCCTGACTGGCGAGGTGCCAGCACTCCGGAGCCCGTGACCCTTAATGGTCAATTTTGCCGCGTCGAACCACTTTGCCCCACCCGCCACGGGAATGACTTGTTTGAAGCTTTCTCCGCAGACCAAGAAAACCGCTTGTGGACTTACATGTTCATGGGACCCTTTGATAGTCAAGAAAGCTTCTTCGACTGGCTCACCCCGCTGGAGCAAAGCCTAGATCCTTTGTTCTTTGCCATTATTAACCCTGACACCGGCAAAGCGGTTGGTATCTGCTCGTATATGAGGATCGTTCCCCAGATGGGGGTTATCGAGGTTGGTAATTTCCTATTCTCGCCAGCACTGCAAAAAACACCTGCAGCCACCGAAGCTATTCACTTGTTAATTCAACATGCCTTTGAAGCCCTAGGTTATCGACGCTGCGAGTGGAAGTGTGACTCACTCAACCACCCCTCCCGTCGTGCAGCAGAGCGGTTAGGCTTTAGCTATGAAGGACTTTTCAGACAAGCGATTGTTTACAACGGGCGAAATAGAGACACGACTTGGTATGCCATTATCGATAGTGAATGGCCTGAAATTTCAAGCGCGCACCAGGCTTGGCTGTCCCCCAGCAACTTCAATTGCCATGGGCAACAACTGCAGAGGCTGGCTGAACTGTACCCTCAGCGCTAGCAGAGCCTAAACGATCGATTGCCTAACATATTGCATTCCATTAACCTTGCGGTTTCAATCACTCTAACACTCTGATTGATGAATCAATTATCAAGCAAACGGAAGGACAACCGTGAAGATTTACCAGATCACTGACACTCATTTGGCTGACATCGTTGGTGAGGCTGATGTTAACCTAGAAACGCTGCTGGACATTGTTGATCAGGATACCGATGACAATATCTTACTGCTTACCGGTGATCTGGCCAATGCTGCTGTCCCAGCTGCTTACCATCGAATCAGATCGTACATTGAAGCCAGAAATAACATTGCACACTGCTATGCACTTGCGGGAAACCACGATGATATTGACTGCATGAAAAAAAGTTTTAGCAGCAGTAAGGTAAAAGTTGTTCAATCCGCCACAGTGCATGGTTTTCCGATCCACTTTCTCGATACCAGCAGCAAGCCCTTGGGTCACAGCTTGGAGTTAGGTGCAGGCCGAGTGACGAGAAAAGCGCACGCAGCCTTGCAAAAGGCCATCAGGCAGCCAGCGAATATCATTATTTCTCACCACCCTATCCTTACTGTCAGTGATCAATGGTTTAAGCAGATTGGTATTGAAAACCAAGCCCAGGTTGTTCGCTGTTTCAAGCGTAAGAGGACAGTCATTAGCGGTCATGCCCACCATTACTTTGATGTTACACAGGGTAATATTCGCCAGCTTGTCGGAATGGCTTCAGCTTATGGCTTTGAGCACCAAACTGATTCTCCACAACGCAATGGCAGTATGGGGATGACCATCTACAAAGCGAATTGGGAAGGTGGGGATATTTGTGTCGAACACCTTGGCAACCACCATCTGTAACTTCTTCTCTACCTGATAGCCACTGGTTTGGAGAAATGGAGCCCAAAATAGAGCCCAGTCATGTACTCACTGGGCTTTGTCCATGGCATTTATTGGTGAAGTAGCTCTACACCATCGAGTTCTACTACAGCTCGTGACATGGGTAATACCTGGCCCTCAGAAAGAAGGGACTCAAATTTTTCATTCGGCAGCGCTACCGAATACGCACAGCGGTCTTCGATACAAACTACTGCTTTGTCACTAGTACGACGGATGTCAGTGACCTTTTGCGTCATTGCCATACCCGCGACAAGTTGCTCGCCAGAAGGTGATAGATCGAATAAGGTTGCAGTACTTGGATACAGTACATCGACCTGCTCAACGCTTTCAGTCGGTGTTGATGTGCAGGCACTTAAGGCAAAAGCAGCAAGGGCTGGCAACAAAAGATGCTTGATTTTCATTATGTTCCTTAATGAGTCGCCATTCGGGAAACGACTATGGGTAGAATTAGATAATATCCTACATCATCGATAGGTTGAGGCCACTGACCTTTGGCCAAATAGTCACTAAATGTCGTAAAATGACCCGTTAGCATAAACCGTAAGCCTTGGGTTGGTTATACCCCATTCTTTGTCAGCGACGCTCAACTTCTTAATGCACGTTGTTACGAGAAGCCTTGCTTTCCTAATTAGAACTGTTATCGACAAACACCTGGTAACTTCAGAACATGTTCAGTGATACTTATAAGATATTATTTTGTTTCTTGAACCGTCGAACTTTAGTCCGCATGTTTTTCATTGGTGCGGATGTATTTAACTGAATCATGCGACCAAGTGTATAGTTATTGTACCATGGTTCACCATACAGAACGTCATTATCTAAGCGAGAGATGAGCTGCAAAATTTTGGTGACAGTATTTTCTAGTTCATTCAATAGATCTCGAAATGGGACGTTGTCATATTTACGATGAAAATGTTGCGCAAGCAAACCAAGTTCGCTCCATTTGTATCCTGTTTCAGGGAAATCGACCTCCTCATTATTTTCTGAGACTTTTTGCCACTTGAGAACTAAAGCTCCCCAACCAACTAAATACGCTACTGTGTCAGATATAGTAATTTCAGTTCCTTTGATGTTACCTTCAACGCCAGCTTTTTTGGTCCACTCTTCGGGTATTGAGTCGTAATCTATCATCAGTTTATTGAAGCTCTCGATAATGGCTTCTTGAAGTTCCTCTTTGGAGGTTGAAATCGTCGACATATTGGCTTCCTGCTCTTCTCTAGACCATCATGATGTAGTACTTACCTAATTTAACACTAATGATTCTGACGAGCTCGATTTTAAAGAAGGGCTCTCATCTAATACTTGAATTTTGTCGTTTGCAGCTTAGTAGCGGTCAAGATCAATTTTGAGTCACGTAACTTATGCCCCACCAAACTGCTGTCCTTCGTCTCTCAGATCCGGATAGCTTAGTCAAATTCTTCTTTTATGATACCAATGCCCCGGACATCATCATCGACCTCAAATTTACTGTTAGGTTTTTTGACTGCATAGATTGGTTGGTATGCAGGACATAGCCGTTACTTGATTCTCTAACTGTGACTTTGGTCATTATGCACTAAAAAGTGCTTAAAGAAGTTTAATTGGTGATATTTATCACGATAGTCCTCAGGAGTACATTTGTCAGCAACAAAACAACACTGAGGAAACATGTTATGACAACTCTATTGTTCGCCGGTGCGACTGGCAATATTGCAAAACGTGCAATTAAAAATCTGCAAAACGCAAATGTCACAATTAAAGCTGGGATCCGAGAAGCGGAACTGGAAGTGGGACGTGCACATTTTGCATCACAGCAAAACGTTGATGTGGTTGAGTTGGACTTACTTAAGCCAGAGACCTTCAAACCCGCATTTGAAGGGGTTGATATTGTTTATTTTGCAACCTTGCTAGCTGTGCCTGGGGAGTTTGAAAAAGCTTATATAGAAGCTGCTCAAGCTGCAGGGACAGTGAAGCATATTATCCACTCAACGGGCTCCACAGCCGATGTCCCTGAGGTATTTAAGTTGTGTAGTGAATTCATTTTTGAACGCGAAGCGCTCACTAGAGAAAGCGGCATTAACTACACTTTCCTGCGTCCGCTGATGTTTATGGAGAACTTCGCCACTATGTTGGCGCCTAGTATTCGTAATGAAGATGGTTGGTCGGAGCCACTCATTGGCAGCGCAGAAGTTGCTTATGTTGATGTTCAAGATATTGCTAACGTCGTGTCATCTATTGCACTGTCGCCAACTGCCCATGAAGGCAAGACATACACTTTAAGTGGACCGGATGCGATCAGTAGCGATGTTATTGCAGAGCTGCTTTCAGAAGCATTAGATCGCAAAATCACTTATACAGAGATGTCAGCAGAAGATTGGAGCTCCGCTAATTGGGGTGGTGTTGAGGTCGCAGACAGTAACAACTGGTTGTTTAACATATTACGAGAAAACTATCAGGGGTTTGCACTGGGTGCAGAAGGTAAGAACCTACTCAATGACAATATCAAGAATATTACAGGTAAAGAGCCTACTTCATTCCGCGCGTTTATTGCACGCTCAGTGAACGTTTGGAAGAAATAGAGGAGATAATCATGAGTGAGTTCAAAAATAAAGTTGTGGTGATCAGTGGCGCAGCATCTGGTATCGGTGCGGAGACCAGTAAGCTATACGCAGAGCTGGGCGCCCATGTGATCGGGGTTGACCTTGCCCCTGCACAAGAGACTGTTACAGAAATTGAGCTGCAAGGTGGTAGTGCACAATATTTTGTCGGTGATGTTAGCGTTGAAGATACTTGGCAAAAAGTCGCAGTGCTTGCCCAAGAAAAAGGTGGAGCAGATATTTTAGTCAACATTGCGGGTTATAGCGTGCTTGAAGATAACGCAGAAACTCTCACCTCAGAGCTGTGGCAAAAGATCATGGGGATCAACCTAAAAGGACACTGGATGGCAGCAAAGCATTTGCTATCAGGAATGAAGCAAAAAGGTGGCGGGGCAATTATCAATATGTCATCTGCGACTTCTTTGGTCGGTGTACCTAATCATGCAGCTTACAGTATGTCAAAAGGCGGTGTTGATGCGTTGACAAGGCAGCTTGCAGTGGAGTACGCACAAGACAATATCCGGGTGAATGCTGTTTGTCCTGGTCCAGTTCGCACTCCGATGATCAGCACGAACTCCGACGAGATGATGGAGCAAATTGTAAATGCTGTGCCGTTAAAACGAATTGCAGAGCCACGCGAAATTGCCGAGATAATTGCTTTTTTGAGCTCTAGCGCAGCTAGCTCAATTACAGGGACGGTTTTGCCTATTGATGGCGGCTTGAGCATGGCAATGTAAATGGAAATCGGACTTCAAGTATTACATCGGAAGCCTGCACAGGCTTCCGTTTGTGGGGGAGTACAATGAAAAATAGCTTTACAGCTGTCTGGTTTAGCTACCACTCAATCACGGATCCATCAAATACGCGAAAGCTGCCTGAAGTTTCTAACGTCATAGATTCAGCAACATTAATTATTCCAGCAACACTTTCTTGTGGTGTGAATGTTGCGTCTTTACCACCCATGTCGGTTTGTACCCAACCAGGGTGAACGGCCACTGTTTTAACGCCTTGCTCAACGAGGTTTTTCGCCGCCGATACTAAGATCTGATTGAGCGCCGCTTTAGATGTGCGGTAGCTGTACATGTTACCTGAACCATTATCACCAATACTTGCTACGCGAGTCGAAATACCAACGATGGTTTTATGCGCGCTAGCTGCAACATTTTCTCTTAACGCCTGAATAAGTAGAGCTGGTGCTACGGTGTTAACATTCAGAACTTCTAACCATTTTGATTGGGTCATTTCGCCCAGTTTTGCACAGTCGTCACCCAGTACACCTGCATTTAGGATCAGGTGATCAATCGCTCTACCTTCAAGTGTTTTACCGAGTTCGTTAATGTCTTTCTCACAAGTCACATCAAGCTTTACTAGCTCAACATGACCTACATTCGACAGCGCAATTAACTCACTCGCTTGTTGCGGAGCACGACATGCTGCCAGCACTTTCCAACCTTTATCAAGGTACTGACGAACGAACTCTAAACCAAGACCACGATTGGCACCGGTAATAAGTACAGTAGACATTTTTCTTCCTCATCTATTTGGATGAGGCAAGTGTAAAACGCCTTACTCTTAATGGTACTTAATGAAGAAGAATATCTAGCAAGATTCGACATTATCGAATCTTGAGTTAGTTGGTGAGAAATATGGAAGCCAAATGCTCAAGGTGAGGTTGGCTTCTACTTACTATCTATCAAGTGAAAAGCCTTGTTGTTCCTCTTTAACTAGTTCTTGTTCAGGCGGATTATCGATTTGTTCTTTGGTAAGCGGTTCGTTTCGTTCTATGGCATCAGCAAAGCCATATTTGCTCAGGCTCGCCTAAATGCGTCTTTGTTCTTACTTTTGTAATGGATTGTAAATAGCTGTAAAACACATTTAAGGCCGCCATCAAGCTTCACTTTCCACGTCTACATTGTAATCAGAAGGAACCACTAACAGCAGATTCTTTTATGGATGTGGAGGTAGTTATGAAAAAGTACTGTCCTAACTGCAGAACCGAATTAATTGACCACTGCAACAGATTCGTGTGCCCTAGAAACGAAATCGGCGAATGCTCTTACGATGGCTATGAGGTCTATCGTATACAACAAGAAACTCACAATTTGATCGAAAGACACCACCACGCTATTCACGAGAATGAATTGACGACTGTCCATTAATAACAGTATCTTAGATGTAAGAAAAAGGTTCATGGATTAACCTTGATAACAATATTCAAACAATAGGGATAATTATCGACAGTGGCTGGTAACCAAGATAGATCAAAACCTTTACTGGATAGCGGCAAACACCATTTCAACCTGCTCGGGTTCGTGGTGTTTCCTGCTATTATCTTTGCTGCAACTATCTTTTACTACCAACCCTCCCCGACTGGCCTGAGATGGTCAATGTCATGGGTCCCAAGCCTGGACATCAACTTCAGCATACAGCTCGACGCGCTTTCTTTTGTTTTCGTTGGCTTAATCAGTAGTATCGGCTTTTTTATCCAGCTATACGCGCTAGCCTACATGAAAGAAAAAGCCGAGCGCTTTTCTTTCCATCTCTACCTCACCTTGTTCATGCTATCGATGCTCGGGCTGGTATTGAGTGACAACATCATCTTGCTGTTTGTATTCTGGGAGCTCACAACGATAACCTCGTACCTGCTTATCGGATTCAACCATGAAAATGAGAAATCGCGTAAGAACGCGCTGCAATCATTGGTTGTCACTGGTGCCGGCGGTTTGGCATTGTTGGCCGGTTTGATATTACTGGGACAGATTGCCGGAAGTTACGAGATAAGCACCATTATCGATAAAGCGGTAAACGCTAAAGAAAGTGTTATCCAACACCCTTACTTTACCCCTTCTTTATTGCTGGTCTTGCTTGGTGCTTTTACCAAATCTGCCCAATTCCCTTTTCACTTCTGGTTACCGGGCGCGATGGCAGCACCGACGCCGGTCAGTGCCTTCCTACACTCGGCAACTATGGTCAAGGCTGGTATCTACCTGCTGGCGAGGCTTTCCCCTGTATATGCCAGCAGCGATGTCTGGTTTTATACCCTCATAGCAATTGGTGGCTTCACTGCGCTGTGGTCAGCCGTTATTGCTCTGATGCAAAAAGATCTCAAGCTAATGCTGGCATTCAGTACCAACACCATACTCGGTATCCTTACCTTGTTGCTCGGAATAGGTACCGAAACCGCCCTTGCAGCAGCTATCTTGTTTATTCTTGCCCACGCCTTTTACAAGGCGGCACTATTCATGGTGGTCGGCAATATCGACAAGGCTACGGGTACACGTGATATCAGGGTACTTTACGGCTTGAAGGCAGTGCTGATTTTCAGTTTTGCCTCCGGCCTGATTGCAGCGCTTTCCAAGGCTGGTATTCCCCCCTTGCTGGGATTCCTCAGTAAGGAATATGCCTATAAGGCAGGCTTGGAAGTCCACGGTATCGTGATGTTTGCCTTGGTTATGATTAATGCAGTCATGGTTGCCCTTGCCATTGCCGTCATTTCTCAACCATTTTTGCGAGAGAAAATCGAAGATAACCCTACAGTAAAATCTATCGAGGCTGAAATAGGCTTCTGGATCCCGCCGATGGTGTTGGCTTGCTGCAGTGTTATTGTTCCGACCCTCGGCTTAGGTTGGCTCAATGAATATGTACTCTCAACGGCAATATTCGAAATCAATCAAGTCAAGCAATCTAGCCCTGTTAAATTGTGGCAAGGGATAAACCTTCCCTTAATCATGAGTGCGGTTACTTTGGCGCTGGGTATCCTCATTTATAAAAACATGCCATTAGTCACTCAGGCATTGAACAAGATACTTGGCACGCTTCCTGTAGCCAGCGAAGTTTTTGAAAAATGCATGGCATTGATGCTCTCTGTCGCGACTTGGCAAACAGCGCGGTTACAACAACGCAAACTCAGTATTTATGCTTTGCTTTTCTTCTCGGTACTCGCCGCGATTTTGATGCTGAGCCCAATTTGGCCGACAGGCGACTTCCTTGAGCGTATCCTTGCTCTTAAACTGTACGAAATGGCTATCGCAATGCTATTGATAGCCGCTGCCCTACTCTGCGTGTTCTCTACCTCGCGACTACTATCGATTGCAGGCCTTGGCGCAATTGGCTTTTTAATGACCTTGGTCTTTATGATTTACAGTGCACCTGACGTTGCCAAAACCCTGCTGCTGGTTGAAACCTTGATGGTGGTATTTGTTGCGCTGTTAATTCGACATCTACCACATTTCAGTACGGTAGCTAAGCATTCTGTAGGCCGTAGGGCATTTCATGCGGCTATCGCTGCAGTTATTGGCGTCTCTGTTACAGCGCTGCTTATCACTATTACCAAATCACCCCTTGATTCTCCGCTGGCTGACTTTTTCGCTCAAAACAGTGTTCCTGGAGGGCATGGCCGGAATATCGTCAATGTTATTTTGGTCGATTTTAGGGCTTTCGATACCATGGGTGAGGCTATTGTCGTCGTTATCGCAGCAATCGCAGCCATTAGCCTATTTAAAGATCACTCCCAACAGCAAAACCGGATTCCATCACTTATTTTCGGTACAACTGCCCATATTGTTTCCGTATTAATGATGGTCTTTTCCGTATACCTCCTACTTCGTGGTCATAACTCGCCGGGAGGCGGTTTCATAGGTGCATTGATTGCCGTTATCGGTTTGACCCTGCTGATTTTTGCCGAATCGCCGAAATATGTCAGGGAGCGACTTGGCTATAGGCCATTGAATATTGCCTTGTTTGGGGTGTTCCTGAGCTTGCTGGCCGGTGCAATCGGCTTTGTAATGGGGCAACCATTCTTAACCGGGATCTGGTGGAAGGAGATTTTACCATTAGGCACACCACTGATTTTCGATGTTGGTATCTACCTTGCCGTCATCGGCGGCGTGCTCGAGGTCTTGCTAAGAGTCAATGAGGAACTCGACTAATGGAAATACTTTGGAGCTTGGTCGTTGGGGTGTTTGTGACAGCTGGGGTCTACCTGATGCTGGAGCGCCATATTATCCGCATCCTGCTTGGCCTTATCTTAATCAGCAACGCTGTCAATTTGGCTATTTTCACCGCTGGCCGCCTCACGCCCGGGAACCCGCCGCTGATCGATCTAGGCTCGGTGTTGCCACCGGACGGGGCTGCTGACCCCTTACCTCAAGCACTGATTCTGACCGCCATCGTTATCGGTTTCGGATTATTGGTTTTCGCATTGATGTTGCTTTATCGGGCATACAGTGAAACAGGCTCTGCTGATGTCGATGCTATGCAACATTCAGAGGAGGATCAATGACCTCAGTTTGGCTCACACTGCCTGTCGTATTATCTCTACTGACTGCAACTGGCGCCTTTTTCGTCCGTAACAACCACAAGACCATCAACTGGATCAGTGGCTCAAGCGTTATCTTGTCTGTATTTTGTAGTGTGCAGCTGTTGGCTGATATCACCACAAACGGCCCTTATGCCGTAGCCTTCGGTAACTGGATGGCGCCATTTGGTATTGTGTTCGTGGCGGATTTCCTCGCCGTCGCAATGACAGTTATCACCGCAATCATTGGTGCGGTTACTGTGTTTTATGCCATGGCCGATCTTAAGCACAAGCCCTCCTACGGCCTCTACCATGTGCTATTCCATGTCCTACTGGCAGGGGTATACGGTGCATTTCTGACCGGCGATATCTTCAACCTCTATGTATGGTTCGAAGTGATGCTTATCGCCTCGTTCGGTTTGATGATTGTCGATGCCGAGCGCAAGCAGATTGACGGTGCAGTCAAATACGTCTTGCTCAACTTGATTTCGACTCTGGTCTTTTTGTTGGCAATCGGCTTGACCTATGGGGCAACGGGAACCTTGAACCTTGCCGATCTCCACCTCAAGTTCCCGGGTGTCGAGACACAAACTGCGGCATTGCTATCTGCCCTATTCCTATTTACCTTTGCCATCAAATCAGCCCTATTCCCGCTGTTTGCCTGGCTTCCGGCGTCATACCATACACTGCCAAGTGCCGTTGTCGCCTTATTTGCAGCCTTGCTGACCAAGGTTGGGGTTTATGCCCTGATCCGGATTTTCACCTTGGTATTCCCGCTTACCGAAACCGGTTGGCAACCCCTATTGATTTGGGTCAGCGGCTTAACCATGCTCACCGGTGTATTGGGCGCAGCCAGCCAATTTGATATCAAGAAGATCCTTTCTTTCCATATCATCAGCCAGATTGGCTACATGATTATGGGCTTGGCTCTTTACACCCCAATCGCTATTGCCGGTGCGATTTTCTATATCATTCACCACATCATCGTAAAGGCGAACCTATTTTTGATTGGTGGCTTTATCGAAAGAAAATACGGAACAAGCCAGTTACGCCACTTAGGCGGCGTCTATAAAGCGATGCCGTGGTTAGCCTTCCTGTTCCTGATCCCTGCTTTTTCACTAGCCGGTTTCCCGCCCCTTTCAGGGTTCTGGGGCAAGTTTCTCGTTATCAAGGCCAGCATTATCAATGACTACAACCTCTTGGCGGCAACGGCTCTGGTGGTTGGCCTACTGACTATTTTCTCGATGACGAAAATATGGAGCGAAGCCTTCTGGAAAGCACCGGTAGCAAAACAAACCGCCGTCGAACTCCCACTATCGACCACGTTGCTATATTGCTTGCCCATTGCGACCTTAACGGTAATGACGATAACTATCGGGCTTGTCGCTCAGCCCTTCTTTGAGTTTGCCAACGAGGCAGCAGAGCAAGTACTCAACCCAGTACAGTACATTCACGCTGTATTAGGCGAGCCATAAAGGAGTATAAGAATGAGCTATTTTATTCTAAACCTATTTCTTGCAATGGCTTGGACACTGATTAATGGCCAATACAGCAGTTTGGACTTTATTGTCGGCTTTGTGGTCGGGTATTTTATCCTCAGCCTGTGCCAACCTTTCGGATTGAAAACCGGTTACTTCAAGAAATTTACGGCATTCGTAAAACTCGTTATCTATTTCTGCTATGAAATGATCGTTTCTGTCGCAAGGGTTGTCTGGGATGTGATAACCCCTACCCATTTAAGCCAACCGGACATCGTCTACGTCCCGCTTGATGCAGAAACAGACCTTGAGATAACTTTGTTGGCCAACATGGTGTCATTGACGCCGGGTAGTTTGAGCCTTGATGTCACACCAGACAAGAAATTCCTCATCTTGCATGTCATGTTTGCGCCTGACCATGACAGCGTGAAAAAGGACATCAAACAAGGTCTCGAAGCCCGGATATTGGAGGTAACACGTGGCTGATTTCCTTCAGATAAGCATTCAACTCTCCTACATTGGTTTGATCATTAGCTTGGCGCTCGCCTTTATTCGCCTGATACTCGGGCCAACCTTGGCTGACCGGGTGGTTGCCTTGGATCTGATTTCTTTCGTCACTATCGGTTTTATCGCTGTATATACCCTGGACAGCGGACAAAAGTCATTGCTCGACGTCGCCATCACCCTCGCACTAGTCGCTTTCCTCGGCACTATTGCGTTTGCCAGGCTGATCACCAAACAGAAACTTGATAAGGGTTAACTATGGACATTCTAATCAGTATATTGCTACTTTTCGGTACCTTTTTTACCCTTGTCGCTAGCCTCGGGATTGTCCGTATGCCCGATCTCTACACCCGTATGCATGCGGCAACGAAAGCGGGTACCGTGGGGATTTGTTTTCTTTTGTTAGCCGTTTCATTCTCAATGCCAGAAGTCACGGTGATCTCTAGAGTTATAGGTACGATATTATTCTTATTTATCACCGCCCCTGTTGCAGCCCACCTGCTCGGTAAGGCTATGCAGCAAGCCAACTATCAAATTTGGCGCAATAAGAAGTAATACCTTTGCCTCAGGTCCATATTGACATTATTTCCAAACTGAGACTTTTAGTTGCTTTTTTAATTCTCGATATTTTGCTTCATTGATAATCAAATTAAGATCTGATTTTGATACCGGTACTTTCCCCGACTGGAAGTAAAGTGTACGTAAATCATTGATGGCGCTGTCAACCTGAGCTAGAGGAACAGAATCATTTATTATCTCAACTGCATTCCTGACTGAAACATCAAAATAAGCAGCATCTTGCCACTCATCATCAACTTTAATTATCTCATTGATTGTCGTAGCGGTATCTTCAACAGGAGGCAAAAAGACAGCAAGAATAACTGCCCCTAAGGGTGAAATAATCAAAGATATAACGAAGAAGTCAGTCCCTGAATGAGCTCGAAGAGTCGCGAAAACAGCAACAACTACAGATAAAAACAACCACACAAAAGCAAATATTAACCACATAATAGCTCCTTAAGGAATTGTTTTTCACTAATGCCAAGTACGCAGTCGCCAAGTTTTTTGCTCTACCTTTGATAACTAACTTGCACTGAATAGCAGCATTTGTTTAATTTTTATACAAGGCTTCTATTTGAACCGTGATCTTTCTCGGAATATGTGCATATTAATAATTTTAATTACAAGACAATGATCTATGCCTCACTAACCACCAATGTCGAAATCTAATTAGTTCACCATTTAGTGACAGCCTGCCACTAAATGGTAATTACTTTCATATTAATTTTGCCTCTCTCCCGGGTTTGGCATAACTCAACCGGCCAAGGCGTTGAGTTACGTGGTAACTATCAAGACCTGAAATTGCCACGCTCCCCAATGATTCGATATCTAGGTAACCCGTTTCAGTCGCAGCACTTTCCTCGAACTCTAGATGAGTGATCTCCCCGACCACCATTTCAACACCGTTTATTTCTAGTGTCTGGCAAGATCGCAAAGCCAAAGCGTACTTCAAACGACTCTCTGCAACAAAAGGTGCATTTATTCCATCCCGCCATTGGGGAGTCAGACCAACTTCAGTGAATTCAGAAACGTTTTCCGGATATCGGGCTGACGTTTGGTGTGCTTTCTGCCATATCTCGTGGTTGACGTGGTTTATTGTGTATTCACCAGCCGCCAAGATATTTTCAAGCGTATCTCGCCTTACTGAGTGTGGACGCATGATCATTCCTATCAATGCTGGGTTAGCGCCAAGGTGAAAGACAGAACTCACTATCGCTAAATTAGTATTGCCAGCGCCATCTTGGGTGCCGACCAAATTGGCACTTTTGAAGCCCGACAAGCTGTTGATCAAATTAGCCCGATACCTGTCATCCATATCCTTAAAATCGGCTTTGCAAAAAAACATGATAATCACCTTTGTTGAACACGAAACTTGTAATAGACGTTTTGTTTCATACTCTTGGGCATTGCGTATTGATCACTTCTGAGGCTCAAGTAAATCGGCTGCTCTCCCCCATTAACACAACGAATTACTACTACAATAGAGTTACCTTCAAAATTACACGAGATTTTTTAATTATTTAAGCACATGAATTTAAATAGTTTTATGTTCTAAAACTAATGTGCACAGCTAGGTTACTAAAAGTTAACTAATTGCATTCAAACTCTAGGTAACCATAATAAACCACATCAAGCAAAACGATTAAAATTATCGTTACAACAGTACAGTCCAGTGACATCAATTGAAGGATTTAGTTATGAGCAACGTTCTTATCATCAACGCCCATGAGCCATCACCTTTTTCAGAAGGCAAATTGAATGCAGCCTTAGTAGAAAAAGCGCGAACCCAGCTAGAAGCCAAAGGGCATGAGGTTCGAGTTGTGACTATGCAGGACGAAATTGTGGTCGATGAGCAACTTGGCCACTTTGACTGGGCGGATCGTGTCATCTTGCAATCACCCGTCAACTGGATGACGATTCCATGGTCTTTTAAGCGTTATATGGATGATGTGTTCACTGCAGGTATGGGCGGGACTTTGTGTAATTTTGATGGTCGCAGCTCAGAAAACCCGACTAAAAACTACGGTACTGGCGGCACTCAAACTAACACTAAATATATGCTTTCTTTCACTTTCAATGCGCCAGAAGAATCATTCAACGACGAGAGCGAATACTTGTTCGAAGGCAAAAGTGTCGACGATTTGATGTTCCATATGCATGCTAACTTCCGTTTCTTCGGCATGTCTGCACTACCGACATTCGCGTGCTATGACGTAATGAAAAATGGCGATATCGAAAACGACTTCAAACGCTTTGAAGCGCACCTTGACGCCAATTTTTAACAGGAGCAGTAAGATGAGCAAGTTCACCTACTACACCGCAGACAATGCACCAGAAGAATCAAAAGAGTTGGTAGCGCAGTCCCTAAAAGGCTTTGGCATGTTACCCAACCTGCACAGCGTTTTGGCAGAGGCTCCGGCAACGTACGAAGCCTACAATACGACCTTTGATTTATTCATGAAAAACACCACATTTAGCCCGTTGGAACAACAAGTCGTATTCATGACAGCTAATTTCGAAAACAACTGCCATTATTGCGTTCCCGGCCACACTTGGATGATGAAAGCAGGCAAGATGCCAGAAGAAGTGATTGAAGCTTTGCGTGAAGGCACTGTCATCCCCGACGCCAAACTGCAAGCACTGCATGACTTTGCAAAAGCACTGTTGGATAACCGTGGCCACATTGGCGACGAGCGGCTGCAAGCTTTCTTGGATGCAGGATACACCAAGAGACAAGCACTGGAGGTGCTGACTGGCCTGTCTGCGAAGTTAATCTCCAACTTCACAAATGCGTTGGCCCATACCCAAACAGATAAACCTTTTGAAAAATTCGCTTGGACACACCCTAGCGAAAGGTAGAAGCCCTCACCTAAAACCCCAGAAACAGAACAAGCCAACCGCTTGTTCTGTTTTTCATTTGCTAGCTGATCATTCAATCTCCATCATTAACTTTTAGTTATCTTAAAGGTAATTCTCAGCCTATTTTCGGTTAATAAAAACTCATCTACTATTTTCTCAACACAACAAGATTGAGAGAACAGAAGATGATTTCATTCAAGCAGCTCCTTGTCGCAATTGCACTTTCTACATCAGTAACTTTTCCAGCCATCGCCGAGACCGAGATCACACCGCCAACATTCGAGTCGGTGATCTCGCTACCAGCAGGACACTTTTTTGAAAACCTTACCTATCTCAACAAAGACGAGTTAATTGCGACAGATTACACCGGTATGTCACTGTATAAATACCATCTTGATGGCAAA
Source organism: Photobacterium sp. BZF1 (assembly GCF_014349205.1). NCBI lineage: Bacteria > Pseudomonadati > Pseudomonadota > Gammaproteobacteria > Vibrionales > Vibrionaceae > Photobacterium > Photobacterium sp. BZF1. The sequence continues at coordinate 22,203 of NZ_JACSOF010000038.1, read as the reverse complement.
GCTAAACTCTGGGCAAAAGTCGACGGTCACCCTGTTTCACTTCGGTTTGGCGAAGGGGGCAATGGCTTGCTTTCTGTCCATGAAATTTCAATCCTAGAAGGTGATAGCTTTGTAAACAGCATGGCACTTTACAAAATCAATCAAGGTGGTCAGCTTGAACGTCTGATCGGTCTGGATACACCTGCTTTTCTCAATGGAATGGCTTATTTGGGCAACCAAGAATATCTCATTGCAGATGCACTCAATGGCAAAATTTACAAATTCGATATGGCATCGAACAAACTCTCAGTCTGGCTTGAAGATACGATGCTGCAACCGGAGAAAGATCGCCCGGGACTACCGGGTATCAACGGCATTCAGCTCCATGAAGGAGATTTATATTTCACCAATTCAGCCAAACAAGTTGTGGGGAAAATTGACATTACCGAAGGCCGTGCAGGTGAAATTACAGTGTTGGCCGATGATATCCAAGCAGATGATTTTACCATTGATGAAAAAGGCACTTGGTTGATCACGACACACCATCATGAGGTGATCAAATATACTCAGGACGGAACAAAAACGGTGGTCCTCAATCATGGCATAGATGGCAATACCGCAATCCAGCAGAGTACCCGCGAAGATAACGTTTTCTATATCACCAATGATGGCGGCTTACTTTTCGGTGGCGAGGAAAATGCCGGACTACACAAAATAGCCCTGTAATAGCTAATTATTATATTCACCTGCGAAAAATGGCGACGGCCTTCCCGTCGCCATTCAGTTCACCACTTCACGATTCCCAGTGTCACTTTTACCCCACCGACCAAGGTTGAACCACCGTAATCCTTAGCAAGACGCAACAAAGTGTCATGAAACCCAAGGTTAGGAAACGCCGCTTGCACCTCAGCAATGATTTCCTTGCTCAATCCTTTTCGGATGGTCCCTTTTGAAGCATCTATCCAATCGGCTTTGCGACAGGCTTCAATCACCTTTTGGTGCTCCCCTTTGTACGGTGAGATCTTATGGTGCCAGTGGATTGCACCGCGCAGTGCCTCTGGGTCCAGCCCCCAGTCAAATTTCTCATTATCGGCCAGAGCTATGGCTTCAGAGGGCTCCAAATAAGCCAGTTCATGATCGGTCCACAGCCCAATATCGTGATAGACGAAAGCTGTTTCAACCAGCTGCTCATACTCCGCATCATTTCCCAGAAAGTGCATGGCGTAAGTAATGGTGCGATAAACATGATTCCGGTAGCCGGGATAATCATCACCAATCTGGTCTTTGTACCGCGCAAACAACATTTCAACACGGGGGCGCTCAAGCTTAATTTCAATCTGGGACATTGATTATGCTCCTTTAGAGAAGGTCCGATACGCTTTGGTCACTGGAATAATGATTTGAGAAAACAATGCCGTCCCCCAAAGCAAATTCGCCACGATAGACGGTACGAAAGCAACGGTTGCCAAAGTTACTAATGCCATTGCGATACCGAATGCCCTCACTTTGGCCGTCGCAAACCGATGGGCGGTACGAAGCTCAATCACATCTTGTATTTTCAACAAACAATAAAGATAGGACACCAATCCCAGACAGCCAATTACTGCGTATTTCAGTGGGTACTGGTCAAGAAAAGAGACCTTTACCTCGGCTGATAATGCCACACCGATTGTTACTGCTGACAGCATCAATATTAGATGGGCAATGACCCATTTGACCAATGTCTTAGGCTTATCATCCCTTGGCTTGCCATTTCCGACAAAATCAAAATAGATCCAGCACAGGACGAAAATGGCTGCACCACCCAAGACATAATTAAAGAACACATCGACCACAACCTGATCGATGCCTTTATCCGCCAACGTAATAACCAGTTTGAAAAAGCCCTCACCGGCGACAATAAGTAATAACAGTGCGAAGCGCTCTGCCATATGGCCAAACCGAGGGATGAAACGCTCACAATGCAGTACGCCCACTTTGGGCGTGACATATAAAACAGCCAGCAGCAACATAGCAAAGCTGAATACCAAATAACTAAAAGGTTTGGGCAAAAAAGCACTAACAAGAAACAGGATAGCTCCAATGAAAAAATTTCGGGCTAATCTGCTTGGCAACTCCGCCTCTGTATCCCCAACGAATCTCGCCCGCCAATATAACAAGGCAATAATGGCCCGGTTAATGGCATAACCCACTGTGAAATATACCCAGCCACCTCCATCTATATGCATAATGGAAGCCGACATCACCATGATGGTAATGATCTGGGATGCCATGATGTAACGGTGCTGTATATCGGTGCTGACGTAAAGGGAGTTAAACAAGCTTAAATCAAACCAGGCAAACCAGATCACCACAAATAAGGCAGCAAAAATGGCAAACCCGACAGGATTGAGGTGTTGGCTAAGAAAGTTACCCAGCACAAAGATGGCAACAACATGGACGAGATCGTAAAACAGTTCTATCCAGTGGACATGTTCTGAGCTTCCCTCTGTATCTAAATGATGCTGCGGCTTACGCCAAAGTGGATGTTTAGATAAACTCATTTTAACCCCAACCTTCCTTTCGATTTCTTCCATTTATTTTCATTATCATCTGATTATATTCTCTTTTTCTTACTTCCATACTCTCGAGCACATATCAGGATAAGCCTGATATACAGACATGCCTTCCATCTGTGCTTTTCGCTAAGTAGTTTATTATGGTAACCTTAGTACACTAATCAACCAGTATACTTTTTGTAACCTTTAGAATGAGGTGGATAGCGTGGAAGGCGTCGTAAATATTGATAGCAAAGGGCGTAAGTCTGTCGCCAATGTGTGCACAGAGCCATGCGCCATTGAGAAAGGCATGCGCCTGATTGGCGGCAAGTGGAAAGGCTCACTGATCTATCATCTGAAAGACGGACCAGTCCGTTTCAATGATTTGGCACGCCTTTTGGGTGGTGCAAGCAAGAAAATGGTCGACCAACGCCTCAAAGAACTTGAAGCTGAAGGCATGGTGATTCGCAAAGTGATCAGTGACCGCCCTATCGCCGTCAGTTATGAACTTACTGAGTTTGGCCGAACAGCCCTGAAGATTCTTGATGACCTTCGTGTCTGGTCTGAAAGTCACAAGCTTTAGACTCTTATCTATTCACAACAGTGATTATATCCATGCGTACAAGCGGGGTAACAGCCATGACAAAAACGGTTGAACAAGCTTCTGAGTTGCTTAAGATCTGGGGAGCAACTGACGCCCAACGCAACATCATCTTGCCCGATGACATCAGCCATACCGAACTGGAAGCAAGGGTTAACACCCTGCTTTCCATCCAAGAAAGCCTAGACCTGCTTTACCCCAACTCCGACACTCGCCACAGTTTTATGGCATCGAAACATAAGCATATGTTCGATAACAACAAGCCTTTGGCCGTGATTAGCTCAGGTTCGCTGGATGCGCTGCGAGAAGTGCAGCAACAAATAAGAAGTCTGGTCTGTATCTAACACTCAGGTGGCCAACAAAAATTCGAGCAAAGTTCAAAATGTGCTTGCAAACACGCAGAGATGGGCATACCATCATCGTAAATTCACGATGAACGATAAACGCGAGTTAAAATCACTATGGCCGACTGTTTAACTAACCTCGACCCGATTGAACTAGATGAAGCAACCGAAAAAGAACTCGCTGCTTTTGGCAAGGCAATCAGTCATCCGGCTCGAGTCCGGTTGCTAAGGATCCTCGCCAGTGGCCAATGTCTTGGTACTGATCTTGTCGACCAATTGGATCTTGCACAATCGACAATTTCTGAGCACCTACGCGTTCTAAAGCAAGCGGGTTTGGTTCATGCTGAAGTCCAGCACCCCCGCACTTGTTTCAGCCTAAAGCCTGAAGCAATGGCAAGAATGAAAGAATTAATTGGCTACATCGCCTAATTTCAACAATGCCTGAATGTTATTTCCCAGTCAGGCATTTTTTATCACCACCATAATCGTAATTCGACGATAACCGATAAACATTAAGGTACTACTCATGGGCATATTTGAACGTTACCTGAGTGTCTGGGTGGGTCTGGCAATGGTTGCTGGCCTACTTGGGGGCACTGCTTTTCCCGAACTCTTCTCATTTATGGGTGGACTAGAATACGCAAATATCAACTTCATCATCGCCGTTCTGATTTGGTTAATGATTTATCCAATGATGATGCAGATTGACTTTTCTTCGATCAAAGATATTCACCGCCGTCCCAAGGGCTTAATCGTTACTCTTACCGTAAACTGGCTGATCAAGCCTTTTACTATGGCGTTTTTGGCTGTCTTGTTTATCAAGCACCTGTTTGGCGACATGATGGGTTTAATTACGCCTGATCTGGCCAATGAATACATCGCAGGCATGATTCTACTAGGCGTGGCGCCTTGTACGGCAATGGTATTTGTATGGAGCCAATTAACCAAGGGGGATGCTAACTACACCTTGGTTCAGGTTGCCGTCAATGACCTGATTATGGTTGTTGCCTTTGCCCCTCTCGCTGCTTTCCTATTGGGTGTAACGGACGTGACAGTACCATGGAGCACGCTAATTATTGCGGTCGTCCTGTATATCGTCATTCCGCTAATCGCTGGCTTGATAACCCGTAAAGTGTTGAAGTCAGAGCAGGCATTGCAGCGCTTTGGTAGCAAGGTGAAACCACTTTCAATCCTTGGCTTGATCAGTACTGTTGTTCTGCTATTCGGTTTCCAGGCTCCACAAATCCTGGCTAACCCTCTGGATATTGTATTAATTGCCATCCCACTGATCATTCAGACGTTCTTGATCTTTGCGATTGCCTATTACTGGATGTTCAAGTGGAAAGAACCGCACCGTGTCGCTGCACCTGGCGGTATGATTGGCGCTTCGAACTTCTTCGAGCTTGCTGTTGCCGTCGCTATCAGCCTGTTTGGCCTGCACTCAGGTGCCGCTCTTGCGACCGTTGTCGGTGTCCTGGTCGAGGTACCTGTCATGCTGGCTCTAGTGGCCTATGCGAACAAGACCCGCGATAAATTCCCAGTTGCTCACGCTGCTGTCTAATTCCTGACGATACCTGCCCCTGACAACAGGGGCAGAAAATGCTCACAATCAATAACGAAAAACGGAATCCTCATTATGTCTACTATCACTGTTTTTGACCCTGCAATGTGTTGTTCATCTGGTGTATGTGGCCCGAAACCGGACCAAAAACTATCTGTCTTTTCCGCTGACCTTCAGCACCTGGAAACAATCGGTCATAGCGTCACTCGCCACAACCTTGCACAAGAACCAGCAGCCTTCGTCTCAAACCTAACCGTCAAAGCGCTATTGGATGCAAATCAAAACGAAGCATTACCTATCATCCTGCGCGACGGTGAGTTGATCAGCTATGGCAGCTATCCTTCCCGTGACCAACTTGTTAACTTAGTTCAAGGTAATATGGTTGAAGGTAATTCAACCGAAGGTGGTCAAACTGAGAATTCAGATGCCAAATCTACCAGCTGTTGTTGCAGCGGTGGCTGCTAAGGAGCTTCTGATGGAATTCTTATCCCAGCTTCCACGGGTATTGTTTTTCACTGGCAAAGGCGGTGTTGGTAAAACAAGTACTGCCTGTGCAACTGCCATGCACCAGGCCGCAAGCGGTAAGAGAGTGCTACTAGTGAGCACAGACCCTGCTTCCAATATCGACGAGGTACTTGAAACCAAACTCAGTGGTTCGCCTACCGCCGTTAATCATGTTGAGAATCTATTTGCCCTCAATATTGATCCTCGAGCGGCTGCAGCAGCGTACCGTGCCAAGGCAATAGACCCTTACCGTGGCGTACTGCCAGATGCTGTGGTCGAAAATATGGAAGAGCAGCTCTCAGGTGCCTGTACATTAGAAATAGCTGCTTTTGATGCCTTCACTGAGCTACTGGCTGACGACAAGGCGACAGAAGGCTTTGACCGAGTTATTTTCGACACCGCACCAACAGGCCATACTTTGAGGCTTCTGTCTCTACCTAAAGCCTGGACCGGCTTTGTCGACGATAACTCAACTGGAACGTCTTGTTTGGGCCCTCTTGCGGCACTTGAAAAGCAAACTGCGCTATATGCCCGAGCGGTTGAATTGCTTGCCAACGAAAGTCATACGCGGCTGGTGCTTGTCACCCGCCCGGACCAAGCTGCCCTTAAAGAGGCTGCCAGAAGTAGTTCCGAACTCTTGGAGCTAGGCATTACCAATCAACACTTAGTGATCAATGGCCTGTTTGAAGCAACTGATTTGTCAGATCCGATAGCCGTAGCCTTAGCCAAACGATCCTCAGCGGCCTTAGCTGAAATGCCAGCGCAACTGAGTCAATTACCGCAAACTACCATTCCAATGAAAGCTAACCCGCCAGTTGGCCTTCAAGGGCTAGCGGAATTCTTTAACAATGAAGGCAGTGTGCTATTGGTCAGTGATGAAATAGCGGCCCCTGAAGGCGACGATCTCAGTACACTTGTCGAAGAGTTGGCGCAAAGTGGCCGTGGTGTAGTAATGACAATGGGTAAAGGCGGTGTGGGTAAAACGTCTGTAGCGGCAATGCTCGCTCGCCAATTGGCTACTAAAGGCCTTCCTGTCACCCTGACTACAACTGACCCGGCGGCCCATGTACAAGATGCGGCGGGTGAGGTACCAGCTAATCTACAGGTTGAGCGTATTGATCCCGTAGCTGAAATCGAACGCTACAAGAACGATGTCATCAGGGATGCCGGTGAATTAGATGCCGACGGACTGGCTTTGCTTGAAGAAGACCTACGCTCCCCTTGTATTGAAGAAATTGCTGTATTCCAAGCCTTTGCCCGTACTGTTTATCAGGCAGACAACAGAATTACAGTGATCGATACAGCTCCGACTGGCCATACCATCCTATTGCTCGATGCTGCACAAAGCTACCACCGCGAAGTCTTGAAACGTGGGGATGCGCATTCTGACGAAGTGAGCGGTTTGTTACCAAGGCTACGCGACCCGTCCTTCACAAGATTGTTAATTTGTACCCTGCCTGAGGCGACGCCGGTACATGAAGCCGCAGACTTGCAAGAGGATTTAGCCCGTGCCGAGATCAAGCCTGCTGGCTGGGTTGTTAACCAAGCTCTGGCACCACTAGATGTCACTGACCCGCTGTTGGTTACCCGAAAACAGCGTGAAGCGAAATACTTGAAAGAAGTCAGGGAGCAACATGCAGAAAGTATGTATGTGATACCTTGGCAAGCTGAAGGTTTATAACCTCTGGTGTTCTTCTTAAAGATATAAGCAAAAAGCAAAGGCCCTTTAGGGCCTTTGCCATATCTCTCGTTATTGCATTTACTGGTAGCTCACTTTAAGGCTTTCCCTTGCTTCGAGATTGTCTTTGGCATGTTTCGGGGCTTCCGCCAATACATCCCTACTCCCTTCTTCACCTTCTGCGTTGAGTTTAACTGAAGTGATTTGCCAATTGCTTCCTGCTTTGGTCAGCGAGAATTCGTACTCGCCTGAAATTGCCCAGTAGCCCTCCTTGCCCAGCCAATGGCTAGCAGTGAAATCAACCGTCGCTTTTGCCTCGTCCTGATTCACGGCCACTTTCATGTTTTGCAGATCATGGAATGTCGCATCAAATCCAGGCAAGAATGCAGCCCACTGTGCCATCAACTCTTGGCGGCTGACTGATTGTGGCTCGCCACCAAATAGCGATGTATAGTCAACGGTCAGTTTTGGGGCAAACAACCGGCCCAGATATTCAAAAGCTCCTTGGTCAGCCAGTGCTGAAAAACTATTGATGTTACTGCGGATCTGCGCTTCATCTTTAGTAAGTTGTGCGGCATTAACGGCCATGGATAACACTCCGAATAAGACGGGAATCAAATATTTCAACTTCATGCTTACCTCCCTATATGCCTTTATGTGTCTAGCTTAAAGGGATGATTCGAAGTGCTTCACTACGATATCAACCGCTTGGCTTACCGCTTCTGGCTGGTCATAGAAATCGAATTGGGAGATATCCTCCAACCAGGTTGCTTGAACATTTGCCCCAGCTTTACCAAGGTACTGGTGGGCCCCGGCTGGCAGTGCCATTGCCTCTGAAGCAACCATCATGATGGGTTTGTCTTGTTTGGCTGCGCTCAGTTGGGCATCGTAATTGAGCCAACCGTCCCACGAAGCGACATTAAACTGGTTGTCATACTCTGGGATCAAACCCCGGTCGGTTTCTGTGTAATAAGGGGCTTGGTACATCAGGGAAGCTTCATTGGTCGTACTGGCTGCCTCGATGTGCACCGGCACATCCGAGCTAGCGGCCTGCTCTGAAGCGGCCAGCAAGCCTTTCACGCTTTCCTCACCGCCATAGATCGCTGTCGCCATCGCTTGGTCATGTAACCACGGGGCTACCACAGTCGCGGCTTTCACTTTGTCGTTGCCAGCAACCGCATCAAGCATATAACCAGCCGAGGCACAGATACCCAATCCACCAATACGCTTGCCATCGACTTGATCTAGCTCTGCGACCGCATCGATTACCGCGCGGATATCTTCGGTCTTGCGACTAGGGTTTTCAAAATAACGTACTGAATCGACTGACTGTCCCCAACCACGGAAATCAAAAGTCACAGCGGCATAACCTTTGTCGGCTAGTGCCTGCGCATATACAGCCGGCATTTGTTCTTTCACTGTTGTCCATGCGCCAGTAACTATCACCACAGGCGGGTTTTCAACACCTTCTGGCAAATACAGGTTTGCAGCTAATTGGCCTACGCCGGTATTCAATTTGATATGTTCCATAATGCTATCCTCTGAAAACGAAGCTGAGATGTTATTGGTCGCTGAGCGGCCCTGACGTCTAACTTGAATACAGATTAGCAATACAACCACGTTGCCGATTGAACATTGCTGCTTGGATTTTGGTACATTGTTGCAGTACTTCACAGCTTGTTGACGAACTGGCGGTGCGTCAGCTAGGTTATTGAAAGAAAAGGTTGTGAAAAAGGGATACAGTGATGAAATCCAGCCTGAAATTTTTCGACTTCAAGTCAGATAAATTATCGGATTGCGGCAATGTTTTAGAGATTGAATTCTCGAACCAAGGGCTAAACTGGCCGGGGATTGTGATCGAAAAAGGTACCTCCCCCCATTTCTACCCACAAAATGTCTACACGCCGTACTTCTATTTCGCTCTGGCGCTAGAAAAGGATTTGAGCTGGAGTGTCGAGCAAGATGGGAGCTTCTCCGAACTGAAAACCAGCCCGGGCAACATCTGGATAAACCCGCCCAAAACGCCCTTTACCCATGATATTTCCGAACCTTGTTATTTCGTGATTTTAGCGATTGAACAGCAAGAGTTTCTCCAGCACTGCCCTCTCAATCTGGAAGGAATAAAGTTGCAGTTCCTCAATAACTACAACGTACTAGATGAAACGATTAAAGGCATCATGGAGTTATTTATGCTGGAGGCGAAAGCCAAAGGCAGGAATGGGGACACGTACCTGAAAAACTTACTATCGCTATTGTCCAACCATTATATTCAAAATTACTCGAATTTTTACGATCAAAAGAACAAGCAATTATCCTCGTCGAAGTTTGACCACCAGCAGGTTAGCCAGATAGACCAATACATTGCCGACAACATTGGCAGCCATATCTCGGTTGATGATCTCGCTGACTTACTGAAATGCAGTAAGTTTTACTTTCTTCGGGAGTTCAAAAAGTTGGTGGGGGTCACACCCTACCAATACTTGATGACCAAGCGACTGGAACAGGCCAAGACCTTACTATCTGGTGAGTCTGTCAATATCGCTGTCACGGCCCATGATCTTGGCTTCAACGATCAATCCCATTTTACCCGTGCGTTCAAAAACCACTTCGGCATCACGCCTGGCCAATTCATCAAGCAGGGCCAATCCTAGCTATTTCCCTTCACCATCACTTGTGCAGATCCTGCACAAGTGATGTTCCAACCTGTTAGTTTTTCATATTTCCCCGATCCCTATAATGCCCTCATCCGCTGCACAGGCAGCTAATCGACTTACTGATGAGGGTGTCATCCATGACAAACAAATATCAAAACGCGGTACTGGACGATCAAGCATTGATTGATGGTCTCAAGGCTATCAACCCAGTATGGGGCGATCTGACAGTAAGGGTTGCTGGTGAAGTTTGGGGCCAGCCGCTACTCGACCAGAAGACCAAAGCGTTGATCACCATTGCCATTGATCAGATGGCATTGAATGTCACCGGTGAAGGCAACCCATTTGGCGCGCATGTTGATATGGCACTCAAGCAAGGTGCGACCTATCAGGAGATTGAAGAGTTAATTGTCTTTGCCTCGGCTTATACCGGCTTCAATAAAGGGGCAACAACCATGGGCGCACTTAATAAAATCCGTCACGAGCGAGGTGATATCTAATGGCTATTCCTGGACTTAAAAAACCTGATCATATCGGCTTCACTGTGCCAAATATTGATCAAGCGGTGTCATTTTTCAGCAACCACTTCGGCTTTGATCTTGCCTATGAATTTGGTCCTTTTGCTGCTGACGACAACTGGATGGCCGAGCATTTAAATGTGAATCCTCGTGCAGAAATTAGCAAGATTGCGGTCATGAATGCCGGTGGAATCAACCTGGAAATTTTCGAATATGCCGACAATATCCACCGATGCAAAACAGCGCCAAACAACGCTGACATCGGCGGCCATCACCTAGCGTTCTATGTCGACGATATGGATGCGGCTGTGAGCTATCTGAAAGAACAAGGTATTGAGGTTTTGGGTACACCAAACGTTATGACAGATGGCCCGACAGCAGGTGAAAGCTGGGTTTACTTTATGGCACCTTGGGGCATGCAACTTGAGCTGGTTTCTTACCCTAACGGTAAAGCCTATGAAAAAGCCTCAACTGTTGCGTTGTTTGACCCACGATGAACCTTATTTTCGTATTGCTCGTTGTGATTGCGGGTATGGGCCTGTCCTTTGAGGCAGGTCTTCTCGGCCCTTTGGGGAGTGAGGTCGGCCACTTGTGGGCAACCTTGAGTATTTTTGGTGTTGGGGCATCACTGCTGTGGCTGATCAGCCTCTTCATACCAAGTAAAGAAACCGTAAGCCTGCACACTCTTCCCAAGTGGCAATTGTCAGGTGGTTTGCTCGGACCGATATATGTTGTGGTACTAACACTGGCTACGCCGGCATTGGGGGTCGCGATGACAATGATCGGCGTACTAACCGGACAGATTGGCAAGAGCTTTGCCATCGACTATTTCGGTTGGTTTGGCACTGCCAAAAAACCAGTCAATAAATTACGTGTGTTAAGTATCTTGTTTGTCATCTTGGCGATGTTTTTCAGTTACATGGGGGCCGCATGATTATTTTTGTCTTGCTAGCCATTTTATCTGGCATAGCGCTAAGCGCACAGGCAGCAATCAACGGGCAACTTGGGGTAAAGGTCGGAGTAATCAGAAGCTCATTGCTGACATTTACCGTTGGTACGGTGGTGACGGCCTTGCTGATTTTCTTTTTCGAGCCTAGCTATGATGCCACTTTGCTCACCGTTCCTAAATGGCAGTTAACCGGCGCGCTATTTGGCATTGTATACATGGTCGTCATGGTCGCTGCAGTACCTAAAATTGGCGTAGCTGTCGCCACTGTAGCCACCATTTTTGGCCAAATGACTATGAGCCTGTTTATCGATACGGCAGGTTTACTCGGCAATGAGCCTATTGCCCTCAATTACTGGCGTTTTGCTGCCATGCTGTGCATCGCCGCTGCCCTTGTATGTATTTTTATGGCGAACCGATCGCCGGAGAACAACAATGACTAAACAAGCAACGACCCTTATCGTTTTTTTCAATTTAAAAGATGGCGTTAGCGAGTCTGATTATCTGCATTGGGCACAAAACATTGACCTACCCACGGTCAATGCCCTTAACAGTGTGGCTTCATTTGATGTCTATAAAGGGCTATCAGTCCTCGGCCAAGATACTCCATCACCATATCAGTATTTTGAGGTCATTAACCTGAAATCGGAAGCCGCTTTTCTGGATGATATCCAGTCTGAAGTAATGACCAAGGTTATAGAGCAATTCCAAGCTTTCACCAAAGACGCGAGCTTTATTTCAACTCAAAATATTGCTGCTCGATAAACAATAGTTAAGGCAAGCCACTCAAGTAGCTTGCCTTTTTAATATACAAAACCTTAACTCTAGCTATGTGCTTAATGGATGCTTCGTATGAAATATGATGTTTCTCTGCTGGAAATAAAATTGTTCTTGATGACATGCCAGTACGGCAACTTCTCTGAAGTCGCAAGAAGGCAGGATTTAACGCCCTCTTCGGTATCAAGAAAAATGGCACAACTAGAAGAAAAGGTTGGCACCAAACTACTTCACCGCCATACAAGAGCGATTTCCCTCACCGACGAAGGTGCAGCCTTTGCCAAGCACTGCAATGAAATAATCCATCAGTTTGAAATGGTGACAGAGCGCATCGAACAAAGGGCTGACACCCCACGCGGTACTGTCAAAATCAGTGCACCTGTGGCCTTTGGTCGACTGCATATCGCTCCTTATCTTGCCGAACTGCTTGAGCGCTACCCTTTGCTCAAAGTCGAACTGCATCAAACAGACGCTTTTATCGACCCTGCCCTCGAAGGGGTAGATCTATTGATACGCGTAGGTGTACCTCAGGACTCTTCCATGCGAATGAAACGCTTTGGCAATCAACAATATGTGATGGCAGCCAGTCCAAACTATTTGAAAGTCCATGGAACACCGCAATCACCGGAAGATCTAGCCAAGCATAACTGTTTGGTGTTTAAGGGAACAAAAGGTTTACAACGTTGGTTTATCGGCTCTGAATCGCTCACACCGTATGACGTGAGCGGCACGCTTTATAGCAATAACGCCGAAACCCTTGTCAGCGCCGCCGTCAATGGTGCCGGTCTTGTGCTATTCCCGACCTGGTTGATTGGCGAAGAAATCAAAGCCGAGCAGTTGCTGCCTGTAATGACCGATTACCAATTATCGACGACGTCTGAGCCTCAAACTATCAGTGCCCTATATTTAGAAACCGATAATCTCGCCCCCAAGGTCAGGGTAGTAATTGACTTTTTTAGCCAAAAATACGGCAACCCTTGTTACTGGGATAAAAGTTACTGGGATAAAATTTAGCGACGCTACATCAATAAACTGATCGAGATCTCACTTCCACAGCGCAACGTCTGATTTTTACAACAGCCCATACATTACATATACACTTGATATACAACCTGTTTGTTATGGGCGCACTTATGTTTGAAAAATACCGCTTTCCAGCCATGCTCAAAGGCCTCAAAGCTTGGTCTTCAAAACGCTTGATGTGGCGTATTTTGTTTATTGCCCTTTTTAGTGCCGTTATCAATGCTGCCCAGTTCTATTTCTTCTACGCGCAAACGCTAGAAGTGCTGGCGCAAGAGTTATCCTTCCAATTATTACCTGAAGAATTGAATGCCGTTGCCCAATCCCTCCCCTCAATGTACGAGGCGATGAGCAACTGGTTGGTTTTATTGTTGTTGTTGCAGCTAGCACTTGCCACTTGGGCTGGATGTTGGCTGAGCTATCGCTTATACGGCCCTGTTTCTCGCATCCGCAATGCACTGGTTGATATTTCCATGGGTAAGCTGTCCACGGTCATCCATACCCGGAAGGGAGACGAGTTGACCGATATAGCCGAGGATATCAACGATAGCTCTGCTCGCATTCAAGTGATGGTTATGGGTATGAAAGAAAACCTGTCGGTATTGGAAAATTGCGATTTACCCCAAGAACAGGCCCTCCACCTAGAAACCATCAGGCATAATCTGGAATATTTTGAGACGCTGGAAATAGACTACGAAGATAACCGCAAAAGCAAAGTGGAGCGTGATGATGAGCCCGTGCTCTAAGGCCCGCTCCAACATCAACAAGTTCATCGCGCTGCTACTTTCGACATTTTTGCTTTGTTACATCCACACTGTAAACGCAGCAAATAGCAGTCAGGCTATCGGTGAGGGAATACAGCTTATTCAAAAGGGCCAACTCAGCGCAGCGAAAAGCCGCCTGAGCACTGCCGCCCAACCCTTAAGTGGAGAGGCATTATTCTTAGCAGCCCGTATTGCCGAGTTCGAAAAGAACTGGACTCAGGCAATGTCGCTATACCGACAATACTTGAGCGAAGATCCTTTCAGTGTTCACCGGCTCGAAGCCCGTGCAGCCTTTGCACTGTTGAGGGCTTATCGCAATGATCCGCTGCTCGCAGATTTTCTGTATCTCATCCAGCTACGTGATCAAAATGCTATTGTCCAAATGCAACAAGCAAGTTCACGCCTTTATGCTGCCCACCCTAGCCAGCCATTGGCAATCCGAGGCCAGCTATTAATGGCCCATAGCATGCTGGAGCTAGCCCGACAGCCTCAAAAAGCCTTAGAGCTATACCTGAAGATTGCTGATGCTACAGTTTCAATACAAGAAGATTGGTATATTCAAGCCACATTTGGCGCTGTGTTTTCGGCCTTAAGAACCAACCAAACGACCATTGCCCAAGCGCAGTTTGAACAGCTTCAAACCAAACTCGACTCAAGCTGGGCGAGCCGAAATACTCTACTTGCCCGAAGCTGGCAGCAACGGGTCAATGCCATGGCATTTATGCTCAACTTGCAATCCAGCAAGGATGTTAAGAACGACGAACCTTTCCTATGGGGAGTCGGTGCTCGCTTGCTACTTGATAACCCTGCAGGTAGCGGCCAAAACTTCTCACCCATTTGGCAAACTTTAACCGAGCAAGAATTGGCAGTAAGAAGCGTCACCTTGTGGATCACCCAAGAAAGTGACTGGCACTGGCTACGTTCTGACCTTTTACGCGGCGCCCATGCCAGAGGCTATCTTCCAATGATCAGCTATTGGTTCTTTGGCGATAAAATCAGCCCTGATTATGTTGAAGCAAACCGCCAACGCTACCTTGATGAAATCAACACCAAACTTATCCCCCTGCTGAGAGACCTGCCACAGGCATATTTGATCCTTGAACCCGAGTTCAACAAACATGGCATTGAAACATGGTCCGGTTGGGATCCTCTTATGCTCGAAGTCATTGCTCTCATCCGTAAAGGAGCACCACAAGTCAAGATAGGACTTGGGCTTGGAGACTGGGATCAGCCCGGTAGCACTCCAAGTTATGACAGTGCGCAGAAAAGTATTGAAGCCAGTGATTTTGTCGCCAGTATGCTGATGCTGTCTAGCTATACCGAAAGAGTCCATTCTGCCCCTGACTGGTCAGCCTGGGTACGGGCACTGCGACTTGGCGAACGTTTACAACAGCGCTTCAACAAACCCTGGATGCTGGCCTATCTTTCAATCGCGTCCGAGCCAAATTGGGAAGCCCAGCAAGCCAACGAGCTACAAAAGCTCGAAGACTATCTGCCGATGCTAAAAGAACTGGGATTGTTTGCGCTCAATTGGTTCTCCCTGACCGACGAACCCAATCAGCAAGGCTGGTTTGCCGATGCCGAACAAAGTTTTGGCCTGCTCACTGCAAACTACCAGCCCAAAGCCTCTTTCAATGCTTACAAGCAATTGATTGATAAACACAGCAATCACGATGAGCCCCCAGAGTTACTCAGTTTCGCAGTCAACAAAGTTCCTGCCCCCGTGATGACACCATTAACTCTACGAGCTGACTTCGCCTATTGGGCTAACTGGAAAATCACCGTTTCCCAAGGTGAAAATGCATGGACTCGTCATGGGACCGGTGACAGTATGGTTGTCCACTGGCATGGACAGATGTTACCTAACTGGGCGCATTCAGGTCCTGTCTCGGTTACCCTCCACGCAAATGGCAAGCAAATATATGTGGCAGATACCCCTTGGGATGGCACTCTCAGCCGCACCGAAATACTTAAAGAACCGGTTAAGCTTACAACTTGGCAGACTTGGCAACGCGAGCCCTTGGAAAAGCTTGATGCAAGCAAACTTGGCAAAGCAGACAGTGGTTCAATCGAAGTTGTTCTAACAGCGGCGAGCTCCGAACAATTATCTCCCCTATATATTGGCTTGATTGACGATGAAGGTTTTTCACAGACCCTAGCCTCTTCCGGCTATACCTATTCGAAAGGTGAGCTCAGCGCGATTAATATCCCACTGTCTGAGTTTCAATATTCTTGGGTCAAATATGAAGATGGCAAGCCAATTTGGCGACCAACGCCAAGTGGGAAATTATCCGTCGTTATTCAAAACAGTAGCCCCGATGAGGTTTCATTTACAGTCAGTGCTATGCATAACCTAGTGCCGTGATGTTCATAAATTAAACAGCCATTTAATATAGCTAAACACCGTATTTGAGATTCTTTTATTTATATTTTCATACTGATCAATGATGCTTGTAATCTCCATTAATTTAACCAAATATAATTATCGGTGTGACTGAATAATGAAAAAGTTACTCGCATACATGCTTCACTACAGCATGGTACTGGCTGAAGCAAGCCCCAAAATTTTACGCGTTTATCGATACGGTAACACCTTATTAGTCAAACATTGGGTCAACATTTATCAAAAAAATGGGCTTCCCGGGTGGCAAAAATTCTGGATACCCGTATTTGGTGAATGGGGTAAAGTACGAGGCCCCCTTCTTGCTAAAAAGATCAACATTGATACTCAGTGTCCCCGTTCGTTAGGCAGTTATCATGATTTTGAGGATCCAATCTTCGGTATCGCTGGTCATTGGGAGCAAGGTGAAAACGGTGAGCCAGTAAGAGTAGAAACCCAATGCACGGCGTGCGAGCTACTACAAGCTGCCACTGATAATAAACAGTGTCACTCCGACTTTTGCCGCTTTATGGTCAAAGAGCTAGAGCAAAATACCGGAGCCAGCTTGAACGAGCTGTATGAAGTCGAAATTTTAGACTTACTTGTTGAAGGAAAAGATACTTATCGATTCGTACACAGAATTAACAATCAAATCGAATAGCTCTCCCTTGGTCTACCTTCAATTAAACGCTCCAGTCAAATTTGCTTGATTTAATTTGATGGGCATTTTCCTCGTTCATTGTGTTTAAGTTTATTAAACACCGAATTTAAAATACTTCTATTTAGTTAAACACCAATTCCAAATACACTTTTTGTATTAAAACAAACAACCTGGAAACTGGTATGAAAATAACCATTTTAGCGTCCATTATCAGCGCTATTTCTTTTGGTGCATTTGCTGCTCCAAGTGAAACAATCCAACACCTAAATGAAACCTCGCCTTACTACTCAGGCGAGCGCGCAACCAAAGTTGCTCCTAATGGTGCACTTATTTCTGATGCTATGTATCAAGAGATCGCTGACGGTAAAAACGTATTAGGCACATACATGCCGAACCAAATGAGCCACGAGAAAGTAGCGGAAGGTGTTCACTCTTTCAATGCGGGTGGTATCGTTAACGTTCACTACGTAGAAACAGACAACGGTATCGTTATCTATGATGCAGGTGATGACCTTCACGAAGGTAAAATGTTCTACAACGCTTTCCGTGAGCAAACTGACAAGCCTATCGTGGCGATCATCTATTCTCATGAACACTATATAGGCGGCTCACAACACTTCGTGGACGAAGAAGCGAAACGAGGCAACACTGATATTAAAGTTATTGGTCACTACAACCATAATGAATCAGTCCGCGCCGCTGCAGTCGGTGTTGCGCTTCATAAAGAGGCGTCTGATATGCTAATGCCACGAGCACTGAATCAATTCTACACTTTCACTGAAGCTGAAGGTAAACGTGCTACCGGCTTTACTCATCATATCGATGCAACCCAAGAAAAAGGCATCGTTGAAGTAAATACGCCGATTACTGAGAACGGCCAAACACTAGAAATCGACGGGCGTGAGTTTGTTTTCTATGTTGACGGCATCGGTACTGACTCTTCAAACAACGTAACCGTACATATCCCAGACCAAGGCATCGTTATGAATAATGCGCTTTGGGGTTGGTACCCGAACCTATACTCTATCCGTGGTGGTGCATACCGTAATCCGGAAGGATGGATTAAAGCTGTTCAGCTTGTTGAGTCTCTTGAACCTGAAATTTTGCTCAACACACACTCCCGTTCCGTGAACGGTGCCGAAGAAGCAATGGAACGTATCCATTCTTTCCAAGACGGCATTACGGCAGTTCTTAACCAGACTCTGCTTCAAATGATGAAAGGTGAAACGCGCGCAGTCGCTGCCCACAACGTGAAACTGCCAGAGTCACTAGAAAGCAACCCGTACCTGCGTCAAAACTATGGTGAAATCGTCACTATGGTTCCGCAAATCTACTCTGCGGTTATAGGTTCTTTTAACGGTGAAGTGGCAGATGCTGTTCCTATGCATCCAGAAGCGGAAGCAGACCTAATTATCCGTGCCATTGGCGGACAAGAGAAAGCACTAGAGTTTGCAAAAGCTGAAATGGAAAACGGTAACTTCCACAATGCAATTCAATTGGGTAAACACCTAGTAAACTACGACGCAACGCACCAGCCAAGCATCGACTTTAAGATTGATGCAATGTATGCCATGGCGGAGTCAACCATGTCTCACAACTTGCGCTCTTGGTATCTGACTCAAGCTCGTATCCTGAAAGGTGAAATTGCTTTACCTACAGCTTTACCAGCAATGCCAGAAGCAGTCGCAGCTGACGTAACCAACTACGTAGACAACTACCGTATCCGCCTCAACCACGAAAAAGCAGGCGACACTGCAGCTAAAATCGGATTCCAGTTCGACAATGGCGAAGAAATGGCACTCGAAATCCGCAACGGTGTTTCTTACTCTCGTGACAGTGTAGAAGGTGCTGATGTCATCGTTAAGATGAGCCCTGCTCACTTTACTAAGCTATACAACAACCTATCAACTGTTGGTTTGATGGTTGAAACAGGTGAAGCAAGCATTGTTTCTGGTACTCAAACTAAAGCAGACGAGCTAATGGGTATGTACGACGTTGTTTATGATTGGCAAAACGACGAAGGTCTAAAGTTCCTTGTTAACCTATTGAACGGCTAATCAATTATTTGATATCAACACATAAAAGGGAGCATCAGCTCCCTTTTCTATCTGGATAAAAATCATGCTGACACATATCAAACGATATATAGTCCCTTTATTTATCGCATTATCCTTTAGTACCCATGCTTGCTTACTTCACCCGGCACTTAACGCGCAAGGTACTTCGACTCCCAAAGGGGCTGTATGGGTTGATATCCAAACCCAGCTCGCTATGCAAAATGGTGCGCTCGAGCCAGCACAGCTTCAAACAGGAGAGGCAGGCTTCAGACAGGTCAGTTGGTGGCTCAGGCTGTTTACCCGCATGCTATCCGAGTCAGGAGTGACCCACTCTTATATTTATATTGCCGACATCGGTTTATGGGCAAAGCACAACGTAAATGGCAACGTCCAACTAGAGCTTGAAGTAGAGCCAGAGCAAGAGAGTAGCAATGTGATCATACTCTCACGACAGACTCTCCAGGCAATAATTTCCCAAAACTTGACTTACCAGCAAGGTGTTGAATTAGGTATTGTGATCTCATCATAAGTGAGTAGATAAGCCTTATTAGGCTGAAAAGACAAGCTTGTTCTAATACCCTATATTTACTATCGATAAAGCTAACAACGTGATTCAATTAAGAGGATAAATGCTAGAAACTAACTTAATCAAGAAATTGGATCTCAACCTTCTTAGGGTTTTTATTGTCGTCTATAAAGAAAGAAACCTTAAAAGAGCGGCCAACCTTGTTGGGCTCTCAGCCCCCTCATTAAGTTTGAAACTCTCTAAGCTAAAAGACGTTCTAGGAACAGAACTGTTTTTCAAAACCTCAACCGGATTTGAGCCGACAGAAGTTGCCCACAAGCTTTTCGTTCAAGTCGAACCTCTTCTATCAAGGCTGGATGATGTCATAGAGTCCGTGAACGGCTTTAACCCATCAGATATTGATAAACCCGTGGTTGTTGATTTAGGCCAACATTTCGCCCCATGGCTCCCCTTCCATCTTCATAATTTTATTTCAGAAAATTGCCCGAATGCCTATTTAATTGCGGACTATTTCACTAAACACACAGTAGATCGACTTCGAAAAGCCGAAGTTGATGTCGGCGTACAAATCGATCAAGCCGATGTATCAAAGGATATCATCGGCATCCCAGTTGGTGAGATACATGGCGGTTTCATAGTCCGTGAAGATCACCCAATCAAAGGAAGTGCCACCAGCATAGAGGAAGTAACCCAGTATGGTTTTGCCATGTATGAGCAAAACATTACCTCTGTAGGTTCAAATGGCCACTTTATCGAAGAGTTGGACAAAAAACAGATTCCATACACCATAAAATTCAAGAGCCCTTCAGCCTTAACGGTTCATAAAATCTTGAAGTCAAGTAACCTTGTTTTGCCAACCAGCATTAACCACCTGCAAAATGATTTAGATGGCTTGCGAATTGTTCGCCTCGATGACGCCCAAATTAGAAGTAGCTATCCTGTCTTAGCCTATATTTACCAAGAAAACAGATATAGTGAGAGATGCAAATGGCTGATAGAAGAAATTCGAAGAATTTTTGATATGGGCGCAAAATAATTTATTAACTATGAAGTAAATAAAAGGGCTGGTTATAAAACCAGCCCTAATCTTATTATTTCAAGCTACGTGTATTTACCTAAGTAAAACTTACTTTACTTGCGGTAGTGTACCTTCGCCATTAGACACAACAGCATCAATCTGAACCAGCGCATCCATCTCAATCTGAGATACGCCAACTACGGTACGGGCTGGTAGTTCGCCTTGGAAGAACGTGGTGTAAACTTCGTTGATAGCTTCGATGTCAGCAACATCTTTCAAATGGATGTTGATTTTAACGATATCGTCCATGACATGGTCAACACTTTCAACGATTGCTTTGATGTTATTCAGACACTGCTCTGCCTGCTCTTTAGCACCACCAGCAACGATAGCGTTAGTCGCAACATCCACAGGAAGCTGAGCAGCAATGTGGTTGTAATGAGAGAACGCAACAGTTTGCGTGTGCAGTGCATTACGAGGTGCTGCATCAGTATTGTTGGCACGGATAACGATATTGTGGCGATCTTCAACTTCTTGTGGCGGTGTACCATCACCATGAGAAACAGAAGCGTCGATTTGCACTAGCGAGCCCATAGGTAACGCATCAGCAGCAATGATTGAGCGTGCTGGTACGTAGGCCACTGTACGAGCGATAGATGAATCAGGGAAGAAGGTTGAGTAGATTTCGTTCACTGCATCAACGTTAGCCAGATCGCTTAGGTATAGGTTGATTTTTACGATGTCATCAAATGGTACATCAATGCTTTCAAGGATTGCTTTCATGTTCTTCAAGCACTGAGCTGTTTGCTCCTTCACACCACCTTCAACCAATGCACCGGTTTTAGGGTCAACTGGAAGCTGAGCTGAGATGTTGTTGTAGTGAGAGAAAGCAACAGTGTGAGTCGCTAGTGGGTTTAGCGGAGCATTTTCAGTATTACGAGATAGTTTAACAAGCGGGCAAGGTGCTTGAGGAGCAGTACCTTCACCGTTAGAAATCAAAGCATCCATCTGTACGCGTGCGTCGCTCAATGGCAATGCTGCTACTTGAACCACAGTACGGGTTGGGATCAGGTTTTCGAAGAAAGTCGCGTAGACTTCATCTACCGCTTCCATATCTGCAATATCTTTTAGGAACACGTTGATTTTAACAACGTCGTCCATCACGTGATCGATGCTCTCAACAATCGCCTTGATGTTTGTTAGACACTGTTTAGCCTGCTCTTTGATATCACCAACAACAATCTCACCTGTTTTAGGGTCAACAGGTAATTGTGCAGAGAAGTTATTGTAATGAGAGAAAGCAACTGTCTGAGTAGATACAGTGCTTAGAGGGGCATTTTCAGTGTTTCGAGAAACTTTAATGATCGCATCAGTCATTTCGAATTATATCCTTTGATGTAGTACAGAAATAAATATCTATCTGAAGTAGATTTATTTTGAAGTGTTTTGAAAGTGAAGAGATAGTATGGGAAAAGTTTCACTTTAAATGTGACTTACATCAAAATATATTTTCACTAAATGCAGTCTATTGATAGAATAATTAGTCACTTTACGACTAATTATCCACAAAAATGCTTATTTGCTGATTACAACTTCATTTTTTATTCGAATGATTCGCAAAATATGAATACAATCTCAGCAAGTTAATATCAAAAATCAGCTGATTTTAATCATTTTTGAT
>NZ_JACSOF010000037.1:0-46698 GCF_014349205.1 Photobacterium sp. BZF1 | reverse complement strand
ATCTATATCAACACCATTTTCGCTCATCAATCACATTTGTAACACATTATTAATGATTTTCAGGTTTCTAATTTTACTCCAGTAAATCATATTGTTATAACTAGCATATAAATAGAAATTATTCTCTTTTCGATCTGAAAAACATCTTTTTGCTAGCCCTACACCTACAGTATTTAAGCGGTATGGAGAAATGAATTTAGCTTTACTTATATTTTGAATAACATGATATAAAATGAAATAACACTCATATTATTTCACCCTCCCCCCCTTCTAACATTTAGTTACAAAGATTAATATCTAGATATAAGATTCCTTTTTTATTTCATATTCACTTATATTTATTATTTAACAAATTATCACGCAAAAAATTACTTCCAGTGCATTTAAATTAGTCTTCAAAATGACTAGAATCCCGGCCCTCATTAAATTCACTATTAAGATTCCATGATTGATCTCTCCGTTTTACCCGTTTATTTAACTGCTGTTTTAGCTTTATTGCTGATTCCAGGACCAGATATGCTGCTTGTTGCCAGTTCTAGTTTGAGCTATGGAAAAAAAGTGGGGATCTTTGCCAGCTTGGGTAGTGCGACATCCGGATTAATCCTGACACTGCTCGCAGCTATGGGAGTCTCAGCACTGATTGCGATAAGTCCTATTGCCCTGCAGGTATTACGCCTTCTTGGTGGTGCTTACCTTCTGAAGATGGGATGGGATTGCATTCGTACTCAACCATCAGATGCACCAACTGTTAAGCAAAATAGCTCCCTTGCTAAAACCCTATACAAGCGCGCCATCATTGGTAACCTCCTCAACCCCAAAACACTAATTTTCTTTGTCCTATTTCTACCGCAGTTTGTATCGACTCAAGTCACTGCAACCTCCGGTGAGCAGATGCTAGTGCTAGGACTCGTTCTTAATGTCCTCGGCCTGTTGTTCAACCTGCTGTTAGTCGCCATGGTTGGAAGCCTGGGTCGCCCTCTATTGAAGAATGAGAAGTTTCGGACCAACCAACATAAGTTTATGGGTTTGGTCTTTTTTATTCTCGCCATCTGGATGCTGGCATCTCAGGTAACCGCTGTTTAAGCCAGGTATGTATTAGCGATAAATGGGGTTTTGATAAATTCATTACCCCGCCCTTTGAAACCACTTTCAAACTTCAAAGCCTTATTTATTGAAAATAAAGGCTTATAGCTACTGACAAACCTTCATTTTTCATGACGACTCTTCTGACGCCAAGCTGAAACGGCCTAACACAAAAGAACAATCAATCAACAACACCCCAACAAAGCAAATAAACAAACTAAAAAATACAATTATTGCGTTTAAATCATCCACAAAAAGGACTAGAATCCAGCACCTTGTAAAACAAACACCAAATTACCATGATTGATCTCTCTGTATTACCCGTTTATTTGACCGCTGTTATTGCCCTGCTACTGATCCCTGGTCCAGACATGCTGCTGATCGCCAGTTCCAGTTTGAGTTATGGTAAAAAGGTGGGGGTGTTCGCCAGTCTAGGTAATGCAACTTCTGGATTGATCCTCACGCTGCTTGCCGCCATGGGGGTTTCAGCCCTTATAGCGATGAACCCTATCGCCTTACAAGTACTTCGTTTGCTTGGCGGCGCCTACCTATTAAAAATGGGTTGGGATTGTATGCGCACCCAACCTTCTGATGCGCCGGAAGTAGAGCAAAGCAGCAGTGTCGCCAAGACCCTTTATCGCCGCGCGGTGATCAGTAACTTACTTAACCCGAAAGCGCTCATTTTCTTTGTCTTATTCCTACCACAATTTGTCTCGACCCAAGTCACGGCGACTTCTGGCGAACAAATGTTGGTGCTTGGCCTGCTACTGAACGTACTGGGTCTCCTGTTCAACCTGTTCTTGGTGACTATGATCGGTAGCCTGGGTCAACCACTACTGAAAAACGAAAAGTTCCGTACCAACCAACATAAGTTCATGGGACTCATCTTCTTCGTTCTCGCTATTTGGTTGCTTGCCTCACAGGTGCCTGCTGTATAAAACACAGGCCTTAACCTCCCGGTAGATAGAAAGGGCATCTCTCGAGATGCCCTTTTTTGTGTCTTGCCAATAGCCGTAACAGACTAGCCTAGTTAAATGGCGAGTCGTGCTCGCGTTTGATTCTTGCCATGCGCCGAAACCACCTCGGCATAGCATACAAAGCGCTGAAAGTAATTTATCGCAAGTTTTAATTCTTTGATATCACTAGAGAGAAAAGCAACGGCCCTATACTCTTGCTCTATCAGGGGTAGGAGTTGCAATAGCGTAGCATTTGCTTTCTGAATATCACCAAAAATACAATGTAATTTTTGAAAATACATTTAACAGTAATTAATACATAAATTAATTAGTTCGCGAAATATTATTCGACAACCATTCATTGGCAAAGCTACCTATTATGAATTGATTCAGTAATTATTTAGCTTTTATGTTAGTTCTACTAAATAGTAGGTTAGGAAAAAATGAACATCATGATAATCAATATCATGATACCTTCCAATCTCACACTGTTATGTAAAATTCAGCAGGTAAGTTATGTCTTATTTGAAACTTTTTAATGAGCTGTTAAGCCCAGCCGATATTCAGATTAATGGTACAAGGGATTGGGATATTAGGCTGCACGATGAAGCTGTGCTCGACAGGATCCTCGTGGATGGCTCATTGGGGTTAGGTGAAACTTACATGGAAGGTTTATGGGACTGCGACAGAATAGATGAGTTAGTCCACCGTATTACTCAGAACAACCTTGAAGACAAATTAGGCGTCAAAGCCAAGCTCTTGCTCGGTGCACACCTTGGTAGAAAGAAAGTTGTGAATTTCTTCAATCGACAAAGTGTAGAGCGCTGCAACAAAGACGTTCCTTTTCACTATGATCTTGGCAACGATTTGTTCGAGAACATGCTCGACGAGCGAATGACCTACACCTGTGCCTATTGGAAAGAGTCATTCGATCTTGATAGCGCCCAAACCGCCAAACTGGATCTGATATGCCGTAAACTTGGCTTGAAGCCAGGGATGAAAGTGCTCGATATTGGTTGTGGTTGGGGTAGTTTCATGAACTACGCTGCCGAGCATTATGGCGTTGTATGCCACGGCTTGACCCTCTCAAAAGAACAAACCGCCTTGGGAATGGAAATAGCCCGCCGCAAAAATCTACCCGTCAGCTTTATTCTTCAGGATTACCGTCAATATGTTCCAGCAGTCACCTATGACCGTGTGGTATCAATCGGGATGATTGAGCATGTTGGGCCTGAAAACTACAAAGATTATTTCACCTGTGCCAACCGATTCCTTAAAGATGACGGTTTATTCTTGCTCCATACCATTGGTAGCCCAGAATCAAAAACAGAAACGGATCCATGGATTAATAAATATATCTTCCCTAATGGCGTGATCCCATCCATTTCCCAGCTAGGGAATGCAATGGAGCACATGTTCAATATCGAAGATCTGCACAACATCGGCCCAGATTACGACAAAACATTAATGGCATGGTGCCGTAACTTCGAGAAGAACTGGGACAATATTGCTGAAAAATACGGAGATAGATTCTACCGGATGTGGCGATACTACCTACTGTCATGTGCAGGTGCATTCCGCAGCCGTAGTTTGAGTGTCTGGCAATTAGCGCTTACTAAGGAAGGAACCAGCCTTCCGCAATTTGCCCGTGCTGTTTAATCACGAGCACTAGCCTATGCACTTAGCAACAACAGCGCACTTTACACTATCTGTGCACTGAGCAAGAAACGAGAGAGGAAGCCATTCTCAGTGATACGGCTTCTTCCTCCCCACAACGAGAAAACACTATGCAATCCACTGTTGTCAAAGTCTATGAGTCCAAAGACTCGGTACTCTACACCACTTGTATCAAGGCTCGTAAGTACGAGCTGACGGCAGATTTATCAACGTCACGTGAAAATGCCATCGAAGAGTTGTTAGTCTCCCATGACATTGCAGCCAAAGGCTCGATAGAGATCAGGGATATCCAAGTACTGGAAGAAGCAGGCTCGCATACAGAGCTCAATATTTATGCTTTTTATTTCCCAGCCCATGTCAACGTGTATATCCGAGCGGTAAGAGACCCACACACCTTTATCTTTCAGGTAGACATCGCTGATGGTCATTATCACTACTCGTCCAGTCACCCTCTGCGCGCAAGTGACTTAACGAGAATGTCATTAAAGTCACATTTCCCAGATATCCGAGACTTTAAGGTTATTCTCGATAAAAAAGATACAGAGAAAATGCCATCTGAAATAGCCGTCAATGAATATTCTCAAGTTCACATGATGGCGAACGCAGTGATATGAATATTCATGACTTTCTGTCAATTCTTCACAATATCATCGTCTTTGCTGTTTTCCTGATCATTGCTGCAAAGGTGTCAATACGGCTTGAATCAAAAAATAACAGCAAAAATCAAAAATAACATTTGTACAAGTTATCAATTACGATATCTCCCGGCTGGGAAGATATAAAGGAGAGGATGATTAATGACTCCTTTAAAATATATTTTAGAATCTCACCAAGAAATTAATAACAACACCGATGAGCTTATGACAGTACTATCCCATACCGCCTTGGGAGTCTGTATAAATAAGCCTTTGGATCGTGGTAGATGGATAAAAGACTATCTCACAAAGGTTAAGCCTAACTTTACACCCAAAGGCTCTGCCTGGAAGCTCATCGATGGTTGCCTCAAAGAATCCACACCTAACCGTATAGCCCGCTGCTTCGAGACCTTCTACCAGTTTTATTGGGGCACCCGTCCCTATGCTGCCGCGAGGCCATTACCGGGCCAAGTAGAAAGAGCCAATGCCCGTATAGAGGCCTACTGCCGGCTCAAAGATGCCGTTACTGCCGACACAACTCACGCCCAAGGTTATCTGGCGATGGCATCATGATGGGAGGCTATCTGATACAGAAAAAGCGCCATGCGGCGCTTTTTCAAGCTCAACTCTAGTTCTACTTACTTGGCAATCAAGATAATACGAGTTTCATACGGCTTCAGAGTGAAGTTGTTATCCTGAGCAGTATTCATCGATTCCGTATAGTTAGACAGCAAGCACTGACCACTCGCGACATCTAGCCCTTCAGGCAGCAAGCATTCGACCTCATCGCCATAGTAGTTGTTCACGCACAACAAGATCTGGCTGTCTGATTCACGCTTGTAACAGAAAATACGATCATGCTCTGGCATCAAATCGGTATAATCGCCCTCGGTGATCACGGCAACGTCTTTGCGCAGTTGAATCAGCTGACGGTAGAAGTGGAATACGGAGTTCTCATCTTCAACCGCGGCTTTGGCATTGATCTGCGGGTAGTTCTCTGCCACTTGCAGCCAAGGCTGTGCCTTGGAGAAACCGGCATATTCACTGTCATCCCACTGCATCGGTGTACGGGAGTTATCACGAGATTTCTGCGCTAGGATCGCCATCATCTCGTCATGGCCAACACCTTGCTGGTTCACCATGATGTCGTACATGTTGGTACTTTCCACATCACGGTATTGCTCAATAGAGGTATATCCCGGGTTGGTCATGCCGATCTCTTCACCCTGGTAGATATACGGGGTTCCCTGCATCATATGGACCGATGCACCCAGCATTTTGG
This sequence comes from Photobacterium sp. BZF1, assembly GCF_014349205.1. Classification (NCBI taxonomy): domain Bacteria; kingdom Pseudomonadati; phylum Pseudomonadota; class Gammaproteobacteria; order Vibrionales; family Vibrionaceae; genus Photobacterium; species Photobacterium sp. BZF1. Next base: position 41,065 of record NZ_JACSOF010000037.1, on the reverse strand, counting down.
CAGATTCAACTCGGTAGTTCACATCATCACCCAAACGGCTGACCACGCGTGGTTGGTCATGGTTACACCAAAACAGAGCGCCCCACCCTTTGCCATTCAAGCCAAGCTGCCAGTGGTTGAAAATGGATTTTAGCTGATGAAAATCAAACGGTGCTTTGGTCCACTTCTCACCATTGGGGTAATCGACTTTCAAGTGATGGAAGTTGAACACCATCGACAACTCTTTGCCATCGAGCGATGAATATTGTTGGCAGTGCTCAAGAGTTGTCGAAGACATCTCGCCGACTGTTACCGAACCGTACTTCTGGAACACCGCTTCACTGATTTCCTGAAGATATTCATGGACACGGGGACCATCGGTGTAGAAGCGACGACCATCGCCAATGTCATCGTTCGGGAAGTCCTGCTGCTTGGAAATCAAGTTAATCACATCAAGGCGGAAACCATCGACACCTTTGTCGGCCCAGAAGCTGATCACTTCTTTGACCTCTTCACGAACCTTCGGGTTTTCCCAGTTCAGGTCCGCTTGTTCTTTGGCAAACAGGTGCAAGTAGTATTGGCCAGTGGCTTCGTCTAGTGCCCAGGCATTACCACCGAATTTCGACTGCCAATTGGTTGGCTCAGCGCCGTCTACCGGATCTTTCCAAATGTAATAATCACGGTAAGGGCTGTTCTTATCACCCAGTGCAGACTGGAACCAAGCATGCTCGGTCGAGGTGTGGTTTACGACAATATCCATGACAATTTTGATGTCACGCTGATGCGCTTGGGCCAGCAATTGATCAAAATCGGCCATGGTGCCGAACTCTGGATTGATATTGTAGTAGTCGGAAATATCGTAGCCGTTATCAATCATTGGTGAGCTGTAAACCGGCGTCAGCCAAATCGCATCGACACCCAAGGTCTTGAGGTAGTCTAGCTTGGCAATGATCCCTTGAATATCACCGGTTCCCTTGCTGCCACTGTCACAGAAGCTTTTTGGATAAATCTGGTAAATCGTAGCGGTACGCCACCATTCAAGTTGCTCTTTCAACATAATAACCTGCACACTTAAAAAATCAGAAAAAGGTAGCTGGTCTTAAAAATCAATCGACCAGCTACAAATCACACAGGGCTTTCCCCATTACTAAGCACTTACCTAGGCAGTTGCTTCACTCAGTTCACCTTTTGCTTCAGCACGCTTGTACATGAACAATGTCAGTGCCATCGGGACCACAACGGCGACAACCATTGCGATGAAATACACCAGCCAGTATTGCGGCTGAATAGATAGGATGCCCGGTAGGCCACCGACACCGATACCATTTGCCATCACACCCGCACTACCACAAATAGCTGCGGCAATCGCCGAACCAATCATTGCGCTAAGCATCGGGAACTTGTATTTCAGGTTGATACCGTACATAGCAGGCTCAGTTACGCCTAGGTATGCCGAGATAGCAGCCGGTACCGAGATTTCACGCTCATTTGCTTTCTTGCTGATAATGATGATGCCTACAACCGCTGAAGCCTGAGCAATATTAGATAGGGCAATCAAAGGCCAGATCGGAGTACCACCCATTGATTGCATTAGCTGCAAATCAACAGCGTTGGTCGTGTGGTGGATACCTGTAATAACCAGCGGGGCGTATAGGAAACCGAAGATCATCGCACCAAAGATAGCAAAATCACCCGTCATCGCAGCCTGTGCCGCGTAACCCACACCATCGCCAAGCATACGGCCAAATGGACCGATGAATGCATGGGCAAGGATGACTGCAGTAATGATTGAAACAAATGGGACAATCACCAGGTACAGGTAAGCAGGAATCACTTTTTTCAGATTGGTTTCAATCAGTGCCAAGGCAATACCGGCTAACATTGCTGGGATGACCTGAGCCTGATAACCGACCTTTTCAATGGTGAAAAGGCCAAAGTCCCACACTTCCGGCAATTGCTGACCTATCAAATAGGCGTTCATCAACTGCGGTGACACCAGTGTCACACCCAATACGATACCCAGAATAGGTGTACCGCCCAGTTTCTTCACCGTCGACCAACACACACCAACTGGCAGGAAGAAGAAGATCGCTTCACCTATCAGCCATAGGAAAGAGTGAACGGTTGCCCAGAACTGGCTGATCTCTGTCAGGGTTTGGCCATCGAACATCTTGATGTCGCCGATGACATTACGGAAACCGAGGATCAGACCACCGGTAATAATCGCTGGTAGCAATGGAACAAAGATTTCAGCAAGATGGGAGATCCCACGCTCCAGCAAACTCATATTCTGACGGGCAGCGACTTTAGCTTCATCCTTGCTGGCGCCCGACTGGCCGGTATATTCATTGAGCGCTTTATACACTTGATCAACTTCGGTACCAATCACCACCTGGAACTGGCCTGCATTGGTAAAACAGCCTTTTACCATGCTCAGTTTTTCAATTTCCTTAATTTGCGCCTTGTCTGTGTCTGCCAATACAAAGCGCAAACGGGTCAGGCAGTGGCTGACGCTTGCAATGTTGTCCTTACCGCCGATTAACTCGACCAAACGTTCTATCTGCTGTTGGTTAATCTTACTCATGCCGATTGTCCATCGTTATAAAAATAGGAATGTGTTGGGTTGTCTGTCTTTGTTCACTTTAAAATTAATGGGAATGTTCCCACTTGATGTAACAAATAGTGTCAGATCCGCTCCCCGATGAAAATGGGAACATTCCCATTTCGTGAATCAGTTCACAACCTACACCTATAGATTAACAGCAAATTAGTGATCCAGATCTTGCTTGTTATTGATTGAGATTTTGATTAAAGCGTTGAAGCAGCCTTTTAATATGAAGCTTGCTGAATGAGGTGGGTCACTTCTTGCTGGCCAGACAACTGCTTAATCAACAGCTGGGCAGAGACTTTACCCGCCTCAAAGTAGCCAGGGTCGATACTGAACGTATTGGGGAATAAGAAAGACAGCAGATCCGTTGCCCCTACCCCTGAGACCTGAATATCAGTTCGGCCAAGCTCCTGCAAGCGCTTAGCAACGCCCATGGCCAAGGTATCACTGGCACAGACAATCGCTTCTGTACCTGCGCTAAGGACCTGATCGGTAATTTGATAAGCGCTGTCATAACTCAACTGCCCAGTCTGATAACTAGGTTCAATCCCTAGCTTTCGGCAACTTTCAAGATATGCATTGAGGCGGAGCAAACCCGTGGTACGGTCAGATTCATCAACACCGATATAGCTGATAATCTGCTTACCATTTGAAACCAGTTTGTCCATGGCAAGGGCAATCAAGCCCTGATGGTCGTAGTCCACCGAAGAAATAGAGTCGGTATCAGTCGCAATAACCACCGCTTTGTGGCCTAGCTTTTCGATGCTGGTCAGATCGCAGCCTGAGAAACCAAACACAATCACGCCATCAACATTGCGCTTTTGCAGCACAGCCAAATGCTCATTGGTTTTCTCTGCGCTGAATTGGCTTTCCATAATCACCGCATCATAACCAGCCTTGTAGATGACATCGAGAATGCCGCTGACCGCTTTGTTTTCCGACGGTGAATCCAAGCGTGACAGAATAATACCTACTACCTTGGCACTGCCTCCCCGCATCGCTTGGGCTGACTTGGATGGCACATAGCCAGACTCACGGATCACCTGCTCGACTTTCTCTCTGGTCGCCGGCTTTACTTTGGGATCATTAGTCAGTACACGCGAAACGGTTGATTTGCCGACACCTGCCAGCTTGGCAATGTCTAGGATTGTAAGTTTCTGGGTCATAATCATTCGAGTTATTGGTTTCACTACCTATTGTCACTGACAACGGGATTATTTCAATCATTTTCCTGGCACAAAACAGCAAGCTGCAATTTGACACACAATTTTGTTCCAAAAATCGCTTACGTAGCGGAACAAAACTTCATTTATCCTGACAAACCCTTACATAGCTCAGACATTTCTTTGAATTTATTCAATTAAGTTATTACCAAAGTGCCCATGAACCAACGCACTTAGCACAAATAATATAGACATAAGCAACAGTGTGACTTGATTTTAATGAACACTGTCCGCATATATAAATGATGACAAATAAAAAGCGCCACTGACTGACTACAACGCACGGGCCACCCTTTGAATCACATTATCGATGAGCCGGCACAGTCTCAGCTAACGCTTAAGGAATTTTATGATTACACATGTTGGCATAATCGATCAGGACCCCGTAAGACTGATCACCCCCCTTCTCGACCACGGCGTCCCTGCCGATAAGATGATTTTTATCGGTACGGAAGCGCAGCAAGAACAATACGACCGACTAGCGTCAATTTTGTTACCTCGTCATATCGAGGCCGAGTTTTTTATTATTCCTGACTCCATCAATATCACACGCATTCGAGCTCGTATTATCGAGCTGGCAGAAAAACTCAAAGCCTCCCAAACCGATGTCTGGTTCAATGCCAGTTGTGGCCTCCGCCACCGTCTACTTTCCGCCTATGAAGTATTCCGCACTTACCACTGGCCTATCTATGTGATTGAGCCATTCAGCGATGAAATGTGCTGGCTATACCCAGCAGACCGGGAACAACAACAAGTCGAAGATCGCATTCAACTTACCGATTACCTCACTATTTTCGGCGCCCGTTGTGAACTCCCGGAAAGCCTCGTACCCGAAGAGCTTAACGAGCAGCTTTGGGAATTAGGCCAGCGCTGGGCAAGTTCAGCCCTTGAGCTAGGCCCTGGCCTTGCCACCCTCAACTACTTGGCGACCACTTGCCGTAAAGAGCAGAAGCTGGATGTTGCGTTAAGTGAAAAGCAGCAAGGCTACAAAGAGTTAGGAATGTTGCTCAACGATCTGGAAGAAACAGGCCTTGCCACCTACCACGATGGCGTTTTGACTTTCAAACATGAAGAGGCCCGCCGGTTTGCCAATGGTGAATGGCTAGAGAATTTGGTACACAGCACAGTCCGTGCGATTCAAAGCGATTTGCCAACTATCCAAGACCATTCACTGGGTGTGCAGGTCTACCGCCAAATTGGTGACCGTGAAGTGCGTAACGAGCTTGATGTGGCTACCGTCGTGAACAACAAACTTCATATTATCGAATGCAAAACCAAAGGGATGCGTGACGACGGCGACGATACCCTTTACAAGTTAGAATCACTGCGTGATCTACTCGGTGGCCTGCAGGCACGTGCGATGCTGGTGAGCTTCCGCCCATTGCGCCATCACGATGTAGTCCGTGCCCAAGATCTTGGCCTTGCGATTATCGGCCCAGACCAACTTGGCGATCTACAAACCCACCTACATAACTGGTTCAAAGATGCCGGTGGCCAAAGCCACAATATTGCTTAATTGATACAAACACTTATCTCAATGAATTGAAGGGGAACATAGGTTTCCCCTTTCTTTTTAGCCCTTTATTTGACGGCGGTATTTATATACTGCTGGAAACTGCGCTGCGACTCTCCGGAATCAATACAAACCACGCAGAAGAGGCTATCAGCGCTACACCGCAAATCAGCCAGCTTATTGAAATACCATAATGCTCGGATATAAGGCCAAACAGCAATGAGGCAACCACCGCCCCACAAGTCACTACCAAAGAGCTCACTGATAGCATGGTCGAGCGATGCTGCGCCTCGGTATGTTCGTTAAGCAACACACTTTGCGAACTATTGCCCAAAGTAAACCAGAAGAAAAAGACTAGGTAAAAGCAAGCAAAAGCCCAAATATCGCTGCTGTTCGCCATCGCTATCAACATAACACCCGCCAAAATACGAGTTATGCACATCAACGCTTTATGTGAACCATTGCAAAAGGCCAACAGATGAATAGCTAACAACGATGATAGAGCGGACATCAGAAAGTACAGCCCTGCCAGAATGCCAAATAACGTGATGCCACTTGCTTCTGCCCCTTTGGCAGATGTTTCCATTATCGCCATCAAATAAGGCTGCCAAAATGTCTCAACAGCACTTAGTACCGCACCGTATACGATGGTGGCTTGCATCAACCTCTTAATAACAGCATGCGTGAACGCCTCGCTTAATACCTGGGCTGAAACACTTAGGTGAGTAGCTTTAACAGCAACTTTATTTTTCTCTCTCTTCTCCCGAATTAGCTTTAGTGTGATTGCAATCATTAAGGTGTTTGCCACAATGACGACCGCAATATTTAAATCATAAACGCTGGCCCACTGCGTACCATTGCTCACGACATAGTCTGGTAGCCAACCTCCAAGCACCGAACCCAAGGCTAACCCAATGGTGACAGCACTATTCACGTAAGACTGTGCAGTATGGAATGTCTGCGTATGCTGGCGACATTGTTGAAAGGCATCATAGAACCAGGCATCAAGTGTACCTGAGTAAATGGCCCGAGACGCCCCAAGCAAAAAGGCTGAGATCAACATACCCACCAGCTCGGTAACATACAACAGAGCAAAACTGCCAAGTATATTGACGATTAATGAACCAAGGTACGTGGCTTTACGGCCATATCTATCAGCCACGCCACCGAGAGGCACTTCAAGTAACGCTGTACTCCCCACCCAGACGGCCATCACCAAACCAATATCCTGCAGGTTAAGCCCTCGGGCCTGAAACAAAAGTATCAACACCGGGATTGTTATACCGACAATCGTCCAGTGTATGAGTTGGTGAACGGCATAACGCCATACCAATGCTTTCCTTGTCATCTAGAGCCTCCCTGTCTTGTGATATTTTCAAAGGGTCTCATATCGACCTTTTTGAGCAACAAAAAACAGAAAAGCATCGTATAATGACCCTTAATGGTTCACCTTATGTAACCCATGACACAGAAAAGGAAGAATAAACAGCATGGAAGAACAACTGTCCTTCGAGGTATGCCGGATACTGAAAAGAGAGCTCAAAAATAACAGCATTAACTACAAAGCACTTTCGGCCCAATTAGGTATTTCAGATGTGAGTATCAAGCGCTTGCTGAACAACCAGCAACCCCTTTCTATGCAAAGGCTCATTGCTATCTGCCAGTTCATCGACGTACCTCTTTCCAAACTACTTGCAGAAGCCGAGAAGAACCTGTTTAAAATTCCCGTATTCACTGTTGAGCAAGATCAGGCATTTTGGGACAACCCAGCCCTATTTACGTTCTGGACCAAACTGACCGAACATCAAAGTGTTGATGAAATTTCAGAAATGTATCAACTCGATAACGCATCTGTGCACCGCTATTTGCGGCAGTTGGAAAAAGTGGGGTTAATCTCACTTGGGTTAGCCAATGAAGTCAAACTCTGTGTCCCGACCCATACCTCATTCGAAAAAGGGTCGAAGTTTCCTGCATTTTTTACCCGCCAAGTGCTAACCCGGCTTCAAGAGAGGGTAATCAATATTCCGGCCGACGATGAAGATGCTTTCCTCATTACATTGAAAGCCGAATTGACCCATGAGGAATTTAACGAAGTGGTTCAAAAGCTGGATGATTGGCTATTTAACCTATTGCGCGAGAGCCAAGATCACCGTGCACGAGAAGGCCTGAAAGTGACCCCCTATACTTTTGGCTTCATGGCCGCAAAAGGGGCTTTTCATGATGAGCTTCCCTCGATACCAAACTTGGAAGCTCATGGACTATGAGTGGGCACCGAATTGGTGCAATAACGCCCCAAAACGGGGCAGTAAAAAGCAAAAAGTCACTTCATCTCAGCGCTAGCCCAGCAAACATAAGCCATTGATTATTGGCATTTAAATTGCTTATCTTCAACCATTAGCTTTAATTCAAGGAGAGATGATGATTAAGAAGCGCTTTTTTAAAACCAAAGATGAAGTAGAAATCACCTTTGAGTGGCCACAAGCCGAGGGGAAAGCGGAAACTGTAGCCGTATCGGGTGATTTTACCCAGTGGCAGGCAACCCCAATGAAGCTGAATAAAAAGAAAGTCTTTAGCCTCAAGCTTCGCTTACCCAAAGATGAGCAGTATCAATTCCGCTACCTGATCAATGGCTCGGAGTGGGAAAACGACCCAAGCGCCGATGACTACATCCAAAACGGGTTCGGTAGTGACAACGGCCTGCTTTCGACCCACAGCAGCCTTTGATATTTCCCCGTACTTTCAATAAAAAAGGGCTAAACAGTGTTTAGCCCTTTTTTATTAATCAGAAAACTGGTTGATAATCAGCTCCCTGAGCCATTTATGGCTGGGATCACTGTCGAACTGTTTGTTCCACAGCAAGAACTGACCGCCGGGCTCGAGGTCGAGCGGTAAGCGCTTTACCACGATTTCCGCTTTATCGACAAACTCACGGACGCATTCATAGGGGTATGTGGTGAGCAAGTCGCTCTTTTCACACATCCTTACGGCACTGGCAATGTCGGACATATTCACCGCATTGTCTAGCTTAAGGCGCTTGTCCGCCAGTACTTCATGCAGCAACCAGGTATTTACCCCGCCGGTGACCACTTGGATATGGCGGTATTTCAAAAAAGTCTCAAGGCTCCATTCCTCATCCAATGCAGGATGCCCTTTGCGCATCACGCAAGAGGAAGCATCTCGCATCAGTTCGACATAACTGAGCGATTCTGGGATCGTCTCAACATGGGTTTTCGCCCGGCTATCCCACTCGAAAATGCCAATGCCAAAGTCCACCTCTCTCCTTTGCAGCCGCTGGATACTGTTTTCGTTCCAGTCGCGGCTGTTAATAGTGATATTCGGTGCTTCGGCTAACGCTTCAGGCAAAAAGCGCGGATATATGGTCGAATAAGCAGTTTCAATCAGGTCAATATTGAATGAACGGGTGCTGCTTTCCGGCTCGAAACGGTCGGGATCGCTGAGCTGGTCAACCTGCAGCAAAATCTGTTGCAACTTCGCTTCGAGAGACAAGGCTTTTGGCGTCGGCAACAAGCCTTTCGATTCCCGCTCAAACAGAGGGTCATCAAATACTTGGCGTAGCTTTGTCAGCTGCTTACTCACTGCGGACTGGGACAGGTATAACTTATCCGCTGCCCGGCTGACACTTCGCTCTTGCAGTAACACATACAGGCAAACCAACAGATTCATATCATTCTTTAGCAGGCGGGATAAATCGATCATGATATTCCTTTGATTCAACTGTTTAATGAAAATATGTCACTTCTAATCATATCATGGTGCCGCTATAGTGCTTGCTAGAATCTACTGTGGGCAGTTCAACCGGCCCAGTTTGAAACAAATTGGAAAGACAATGACCGAATTCGAAAAAATGCTTGCTGGCGAAGACTTTGACGGTGGTGATGAAGGGATTAATGAGATTCGTAACAACGCCGCACACTTATTGATGACCCTAAACCAGACCATTGATGATACCCAGCGGAGTGAGCTGCTTGGCCAACTGATGGGGGAAATGCCAACCTCAAGTATCATCCGCTCCCCTTTCCATTGCGAATTCGGCAAAACCATCTTTATCGGCGAAAAGACATTTCTCAATATGAATGTCACTATGCTGGACGGCGCCAAAATTACCATTGGCAACAATGTACTGATCGGCCCGAATACCCAGTTTTACTGTGCCAGCCACTCTCTGAACTACCTTGAACGGCGCAAATGGGCGACCACCTGCCAACCTATCACTGTTGAAGATGATGTATGGATCGGTGGCAACGTCGTGATCAACCAAGGCGTGACTATCGGTGCCCGTTCCGTTATTGCAGCAAACTCTGTGGTCAACGCAGACGTCCCGCCCGATAGCCTCTACGGTGGCACACCTGCCAAACTGATCCGTCGCATCCACGAAAATGATCAGAATTGATAAACCTGTAGGAAAAACGAAATGAGTGATGAGCATTTCAAAGGGAAATATGAAGTCGAGTTGAAGTACCGCGTAGCGTCAAAAGCGGCTTTCCTTCAGGTAATAGGGACGGTTCCCCACGAAGTCATGCTGCTCGACAATACGGAAACGGATTGGTACTTCGATACTCCTGAGCGCACTCTTGCCACGCAAAACAAGAGCGTTTCTATCCGAGAGATGGAGCCTTCGGGCATTAAATTATGGATAGTCAAAGGCCCAGAGGCTGACCGCTGCGAAGCGACCAATATCACCGATGCAAAAGCCGCCAAAAGCATGTTGGCAACCATGGGCTATGAGCCGTATTTGGTGATGAAGAAAATACGCAGTATTTACTTTGTTGGCCAATACCACATTACCTTGGACTTCCTCGAAGGCATCGGGCACTTCGCTGAGTTTGCCATCATGACCGATGATGAATCACTTCTTGCTAGATATAAAACCGAACTTGAACAGTTGGCTAGCCAGTTTGGTCTGACGGCCGAGGATCTCGAGCATCGCTCATATCGCTCTCTGCATCAAGCCCGTTGCTTTCCAACGGAAAACGCTGGATAAAGTAGAGGCTAAAACCAACCGTCATTCCCTCGGCAAAGACAAAGGCGGCCCAGACCGCCTTGTCTCCAAATAACTCAGGTAACAAGAACAAGCCAAGCAGCACAAACACCAATCCACGTAGCAAGGAGAGAGCCGAAGATTGCTTGGGTTTCGCCAAGGCCTGAAAGTACGTCGCGGTAATAATATTTGCCGCCATTAACGGTGCCGAAATAAAATACCATCTCACTGCCTCGCTAGATAATGCGATTAGAGGTTGGTTATCGTTGATAAACCATTGCACGATTTCAGTTGCAAACATTGCTACCAGCATAGCTGCAGCAAGTCCGGTACAAATGCCATACTTCAACCCTAGGGAAAAGCTCTGCCTTACCCTTAGATAATGTCCGGCACCAAAGTTGTAGCTGATTATCGGCTGGCAGGCCTGGGCAACCCCGAGCAAAAGAAATAGGGCAAAAACACCGAGGTTAACCGTCAAACTGTAAGCAATGAGATAATCTTCGCCGTAGTGGTTAAGCAACACAAAATTGAAAACCACAATGGTAATAGTCAGGGCCGCCTCAATAAAGAAACTCGGCGCACCCATTTCACCAACTCGCTGGATAGTGCGGCGACCAAACCTTGTAATACGCAGCAATAGACGCCCCTTGCCGCTGTAGAAATGGGAAAGCAATATTGCCGACATCACCCACTGGGCAATACCGGTCGCCAGTGCTGCCCCACCAACACCCATGTCAAGCCACCAGATGAATATGACATCCAATACGATGTTGACCAAGGCACCCACAACCATGGCTACCATCGCTAATTTAGGGTGGTTATCGTTTCGAATGAAGCTCGACAGAACCCAGTTAAGGCTGTAACTAAGCAAAAAAGGGAGCAGGTATACTAAGTATTCGCGGCTCAGGGTGAAAATCGCCCCTTCTGCGCCCATTAACTCAAGGACGGGATCCAGCGTAAGCCAACTGACCACGACCAAAGCCGAAAAGACCAACAAAGAAAAGGCTAAGGTTTGTGAAAAAATAGCCTGCCCTTTGCCGGTATTGCTTTTTCCGAACTCAATCGACATCCAAGTGGCACCACCGATACCAAGCATCATGGCGATAGCGGTAAATACCGAGAAGTAAGGGATCACCAAAGAGACCGCACCCAATGCATCGGCACCGACCAAACGGCCAATGAATAGGGTATCGATGAAAATGAACGCACATTTGATCAGCATGCCAGCAACGGCTGGGATCAGGTAGCGGTAGAATGTCTCTCTGACAGGGGCTTGGTTTAAATCATCAGCTAGTGGGTTCATGGTCAATCGGCAGCAGAATAAAGGCTGCGCGATTGTTGCTAAAACACGCAACAATGTCGAGGGCAAAAATACCCACAGCTATGCCGACCAAGCAAAATGATTGTTAAAGAGTATGAATAATGGCGTGTTAACTTGTAGGCGGTTGCCTTGATGGCTTGAGTTCTACCACATTCCCTTCAGGGTCTTGGATATAGAGCGAACGGCCAAACCCTTCGGCGCCATAGCGTTCGGCAAAGCCCTCGCAGGCAATATTATGTTGGGATAAATACTCAAGGAGTACATGTTCCTCAACAGGCACGATCTGCAAGCAAAAGTGATCGACATTACGGCCATCTTGGCTGGGCGGTTTACCGCCTAACTGGCCGAGCTGGCTGTCAACCGTAACAAGATCGATCAACGCATTACCGGCACGCAATTGTACTAGCCCCATTTCCTTGGGTAGTTCTCGCTCCAATTTCGCACCGAGTACTTGGCAATAAAAATTGAGCATATCAGGCAGTTTGGTGGTTCTTAGCACTAGATGGTCAATCCCTTCGAGTTTTATCATCCCCGCTCCCGTTACCCTGTCATCGATACCAACAAACACGCATAGTGAGTAGTTTTCGCTTCTTGTTGGTTTTTCACTTTTCACCCTCACTATTACTCAGTGTGGACGAAGTTAAAAATTCCAGCGAATCTGGGCAAACAGCAAGGTGCTGGCCGTTTCACCAAACAAGCTATTGCCGCTGCCATCAAAACGTTGGATAACACCAAGTAGTTGCCAGTCATCTGCCAGCGAGTAGCTGTTGCTGGCCCCGACAAAATACGAACCGTCATCATAGTAGGATGCTGACAACGTCAGCCGGCTCAGTGGTGTCACATCCAGACTGGCATCGGCATAGGCCGTCCAACGGGTAAAGCTCAAGGTTCTGGCTGTCAACGGCAGGTTCAAAAAGGCAATGGCATTTTGTGGGTCTTGCGGGTTTGAAATGTATAACACCGCCCCCCGTACCATCCAGTTTCGCTGGCCGCCAAAGCTGTAATCCGTTTCGAGGGTGGCGACAGCAGTGTGTCCAAGCTCTTCACCTTGCCATTGATCTTTGCTTGGTTCAAACCAAGTAAACTCCCCCCTCAAACCCGCACCTTGGACATCTCCAGCAAAGCCAGCGCCAATAACGTTATCCAGCAAGGACTTCCCAGCCAATACCTGATAATCCCATCCTTTATGGTTGAATAAGTAGCGGCCTGCGTAGCTGTTCAAATCACTGTCGGAGTTGGGGTTAACCACGACATCAACCGAACTGGCAAAACCCAGCTTGCGGCTGACCATAACCGCATCGCTACCCGCTCGCTCTTCATAATCAAAATCATAGATAGAATAAGAATTGAAGATATCGTTTGGGTTCCATAACGTCGCCATGGCCCAGTTTATACGAAAACGGCCACCTCTAACCTGCCAGTCATCACGCTGCCAGTTGACATAAAGGCGATCGAATTGGCTGTTACCCACGACACCTTTTTTATCCAGCCAGTTTTTCGATAAATCCATGTAACCGGTATCTATCGCTACCAGTTCGCCATAGCCGGGGATTTCTGCCGTATCACCAAACAACAAACGGTTACGCATCCCGGCATTGAAACGTAGCTGTTCATTAAAACGATATTCGAAGTTGAAACGCTGATGAATGAGGTGGTCAAGGCCGTTCGAACCTTCGTCTGGCAATGTCCCAGTCGCCATGTACTTCACATAGCCGTTGAGATCCCAGTTTTTTTCAGGCTCTAGCCCTGGGATCTGCGCATTGGCCACCGGAGTAATTACTGCCAGAAAAGCGGCTAAAGAGACTATTTGGCCTACCCTAGTTTTACGCCCAACGGTTAAGGCTTCCTTTGGCTTTGGCATCCAGTTCACTGGCGGCGGTCCTCTTTGAGTTGCCCATCCTCAAATACGATCACCCGTTTGGCCCGCTTGATCACCCTTGGGTCATGGGTGGAAAAGATAAAGGTAGTCCCTTCCTTCTCGTTAAGCTGTTGCATAATATCCAGCAGCTCTGAGGTACTTTGGGCATCTAGGTTGGCTGTGGGCTCATCGGCCATCACAAATCGTGGACGGGGAGCGAGTGCCCTAGCTACCGCAACCCGCTGCTGCTGGCCGCCGGACAATTTAGCCGGACGCTTGTGCTGCTGGTCCTCAAGCCCTACTTGGGTAAGTAACTCTCCTGCCCGCCGACGACACGTGGCTTCATCATGCCCTTGCAGTTGCATCACGAATTCGACATTTTCCAGTGCAGTCAGCACAGGTAACAAACTGTAATCTTGGAAAATAAAACCGATATGATCCCGGCGGAAGGCAATTAGCGCCTTTTCATCTAACTGGCAAATATCGCAGTCATCAATATGAACACTTCCGGAGCTCGGGCTGTCGATGCCACCAATCATGTTGAGCAAGGTTGTCTTCCCTGAACCAGAAGGCCCCATGATCGCGACAAACTCCCCCTGCTCGACAGTAAGATCGAGAGCTCTTACCGCATGAACCGGAAAATCACTGTCAGGATTATAAATTTTGCACAATTTATTGATTGATATAGTCATTATTTTATCTCTGTCAGTGCTTGTCAGCCATGGCATCAACAGGCCGTTGTTTGAGAATTTGCCGTGCTGGATAAAGCGCCGCCAACAGGCTCGCAGCAACAACCGTGAAGAAAATCATTTGGTATTCAGTAAAGGTCACTTGGGGATATAGCAAAGTATCGACGCCAAACGCCCCTAAACCCTCGGCCATGGCCCCGAGCGGTATCCCGGTATATTGCAACACACCGATGACGATCAGGCTCGCGAGTAAACCAAGGCCTGCACCGGTGATTCCAAGCCATGCGGTTTCGAGCATGATCAGAATAAAGACACGATGCTTTTGCATCCCCACCGCCATCAATACACCAAATTCACGAGTGCGCTCGAAGACCGACATCAACATGATATTGACAATACCAAAGCCCATTGCCACCACAAAAATACCGAGCATAATGGCATTACTCAGCCCCTGCTGATTGATTAGCGAGGCTAATAAAGGCTGCACCTGCTGCCAGTCGCGGATACGGTTACCCACGGGTATGGCTTCATCGTCCCTCAATCGCTTTGCTTGCAACATGGCGGCATCATCACTATCGAGCAGCACAGCCACTTCATGGGCACCTTCAATGCCAGCCAGAGCAGTAAGATCAGCCCGGCGGACAAAGACATTGCTGTCATCAAAGCTGGTTGATGGCGTTTTGAAGATCCCTCTGATCCTGAAAGCGGCTCCGCTGACATCGCCAGAAGCATCGGTGAAAGTCAGGACCACCTTGGAGCCGATACGTAATTTAAGGCGGGACGCCGTTTTCTCAGAAACCAGTACTGGATTGCGGCCCTCTTCGCTTAGCCACTCCCCTTGGGTAATGTTATCAGCCAAAGGGGTCACTGTTGATTCTGCTTGTGTATCGATACCGTTGATACGGACGCCGCGGTTACTGCGTGCTGATGCCACCATGCCATCAGCAATGAACCGTGCAGACCAGCCTTTCAAGCCAGGTATCGCCGCAACGGCTTTCTCAACGTCGGGTAAATCTACAATGGTGTGCTTGATATCAGGATCATCAAGGTAAAGCGTGTTCTGGACTTGAATATGGCTGGTCTGCCAGGCAATAGCATTGTGGATCATGCTGCCGTACATGCCTGACAGGAACCCCATCATGGCAACGACCCCTATTAAGCCAAATACCATAGCGCCTAGCATGATGCCGGTACGTAGTTTATTGCGCCAGAGGTTACGCCAAGCCAATTTGAATAACATATCACTTCGCATAGCCGCCTCCCTTCAGTGCCTTGACCACTTCCAGCCGACGAACCCGCCACATCGGATAGACAAGGCAAACCACTAACAGCACCATGACGATGATAATTTGATCAAGCATAAGCATTGGGTCGAGCGCCATGGGCAGGATAGGATCCCACCCCATTTCAAGCACTAATTCAGCAGTCTCACCCGTCAACGCTATTGGATTGATATAGAACCACACCAAGACAGGCAGAGTGATCACCATCCCTATCACGATCCCAAGCAAACCAATCATCAAGGATTCCAACCCAATCAAAGTGATGATTTTTCGCTTGAGCATGCCAGTTGCTAGCATCACGCCAAATTCACGCTGGCGCTCCAACGTCATCATCAGCAAGGTAGCAAACAAGCCAAAGCCAACAACGCCATACAGCAGGTACATGATGAAAATGCCACCAGCCTTATCCATCAAAATTTGCTGGGCCATTTCCGGTGCGAGATCCTGCCAATCCCAGACATTGACCTCATCGCCATACGTTTGTCTAAGCTGGGTTTCCGTCGTGTCTAATTGGCCAAGCGGCTTGATATCCAATACCCATGCGGTTACCTGCTCCCCGGTGCTGTAGAGGGTTTGAGCGAGGGCGATTGGCATATAGACCAACTGGTTGTCTAGCTGGGCAACAGGGAAATCCAAGATACCTTTTACCCGATAAAGCCCTGCTGCGGTTTGTCCTCGGTAGCCCTGGCCATAGAGGATCAGCTCATCGCCAACGTCTAAACCAAAATAACGGGCAACCCCTTCGCCAATGAGAACTTGCTCATCGTCAGGCGACAAGAACTCCCCCTTCGCCAAACGATTTGAAATGTTGGAATAACTATCTTCTGCTTGCGTATCGACCCCAAGCACCATCACACCTTTGGACTTGTCCCCAGATGCCGCCAAGGCAAACGACTCGATACGAGGGAGAATTCGATCGACTGCCGGGTTCGATGATACAGGCCCAATAAAGGCCTTATCCATCGGCAACAGGTCATCGATACTGTTACTTTCAGCAAATTCCGGATGTTGTAACTGAATAAGCCCAGTATAAAAACGGGCGGCATTTTCGATATTGTTGGCGTACGTCCCCTCCTGCAAGCTGCGCATGAACAGTGATAAGGCCAACGTCAGCGCCAAGGCCGCAGCGGTAAGGATGGTCCGCCGCTTCTGCCGCCAGATATTTCGCCAAGCTAATTTCAGTAACATGGTTCTTCCTTGATTTCTTGTCCCTTATCGCTAATCACGCAGAGACTTCATCTGACTTTGGGAGAAGAAACTTTCTTTTATCGGGAAGTTGAATTGAGCCTGATGGGTAATAATTTCAGTTTTATTGCCCGGCTTATCGGCTGGCAGCATTTCCATCCGCGAGGCAACCTGACGGCCACCCATGTATTTCACATCATAGGTGTTCATGGTGTTGATCAGATCGTCAAACTCATCGTAGAACTCAACCTTGCGTTGCAAGTAGGTCTGCTTAGAAATCCAAAGCCGGACCTTGCTCCAGACAACTGGCGCATTGGGTTTGGCGGTGGCATCGATAACCCAGCTTGCATCATTATCAAACACTTCGGTCCCCACCATCTTATGAGTGTAATCCACCACAATCGATGACTGGTTAATCAAATCATCATTGGTAAAATCCGAGCCCATCCAAGACTGACCCAACATAGAAGGGGCTATTTTTACCACCCGTTCAATACTCGGTAGCCAGTTCCACATTTCCCGGTAACGTTTGAGCGAGGCACTGCCTTTGTCTTTGGCCGGCGCGGTCACCAACACCAACGACAAATCTTGCCCTTTGGTCCAGCTTTTCATACTCATAGTGCGGGTCCAGTCAGGGCGCACAATACGCATGGTTGACTCGGTATAACTGGAGTCACCCCGCATCTGCTGATCAGACTTTCTGACGATTGATGTAGCCGACTCTGCCAATACCCAAGTGGGTAGATAGGCGAGGATAACCAATAAAACCTTAAGTGATCGCATCCCTATTCTCCTTCGTCAGTAAACCAGGCCTGCAGCAATTGGTCGTCAATCAAAGGCAGACTGCCAGGCGTCGCCCCAACCATGCGCTCAAGCACGAGTTGAGTCGCTTTTACCTCTACAACAACTTCATCCAGCAAACCTGACATCTTGTCGGTGTTTAGCATTTTTCGGGTGAGTTCTTCCGAAAAGCCGTTCAGTACGCTGACCATCAGCCTAGCCGTCACTGTGGTAGAAGGCGCATCAAAGACCTTTTCTTGATTGCCCTGATGCAAAATGACTTCGTAATAGCTTGCAAGCAAAGCACTGACTTTTTGCATGAAGTTGTGTTTCAGCTGTAGGTTTTCATCCATGTTGATGATCTTAAAGAAACCCAGCATGATTTCCTTCTGGCCAACTTCCCATTGGTTAGTTCGACGCAGCAGGGTTTCCCACTTGGTCAAAGCATTGAGGTTGGGATCATCGACCAAGCCCCCGATTAACTGGCGGTATTGCACCAGCATGTCATCACTCCACGCTTCCAGCACCGCTTGCTTAGAGTCAAAATGGTGGTAAAACGCTCCTTTGGATACCCCTACATACTGGATGAGGTCATTGACCGAGGTATTGGCATACCCTTTGGAGAAAAACAGTTCATAGGCTGCAGCAATGAACTCAGTTCGTCGCTCCTGCGGCGATTTTACAACTCTTGACATACCCTGCCCTCAGAGACCGACCGACGGTCGGTATGTAAAAATCATATTCCTGTTTGGTATATTTTTCAATCAAAAGGTTCTAGCTCACCTGTGAACAAAAGCACTACCCCTTTCGTAGTAGACAATGACAATCGAGATAGGACTCAAGTGAGGTTCCCATGACTTTCAAACAGATCGGTATTGCAGCGTTAATGATGTCAGCCAGCTCTATGACACTGGCCGATATACGCGTCATTGATTCACAAGCAGGTAGTTGGGTTCGCGTCACCGAGCAAGGCCAACCGGCTGCTAACGCACGGGTGAGTGTTAACAACAAGTCGAACCGAGGCCGAGTGTTCACGACTAATGAACGGGGTGAAGTCTTTATACCGCTCTACACCAGGCATTCTCAGGTACTTGAGTATTCGGTGTTAACTGAAAATGGTAACGAGTATTCTGAAACCGCCTTACATACAAAAAGCTCAGACAACTAACACCAAGGGAGCCAGTTACCACACATAGCTGGCTCCTTCATTTCCCCCTCTTTACATAGCTTTGCATTTCAACCGGTTTCATTGACCTTGGCTGATTTACACTAGGTACTCGGCCTATTTTGCTTAGCTTTTAAAACACTATCTAACATGAAACCTATCCGCCCCAACCTGACCAACTACGACGTTACCCGCTTGCTTGAAAGACACCTTGCCGATATGGAGAAAAGAATGTGGCGTAGGATGATCATGATGATTGTTCTGGTCGCCGGTTTATTTTCTGGAGTGAATTACCTTATCTATACTGATCTAAAGCAGTTGTCTACCGACGCGATTCGCTACTCCATCGAAGCCAAGCATCACCTTCTTTTGATTGAAAGTGTAATAAGCGAAGAAGGTGAAACCCCAACAATGTCAGGGTAAGTTGTAGAGAGGTTTACATGACATTCAAACAGGCAAGTATCGCAGCACTTATGTTATCTGCAAGTTCACTCGCTTTTGCTGATATCCGAATTGTTGACACCCAAGCAGGGAGTTGGGTAAAAGTAACCGAAAATGGCAAACCGGCCGCCAATGCCAGAGTCAGTGTGAGCAACCCGGCCAACCGAGGAAAAGTGTACAAAACCAATGAGCATGGTGAAGTCTATATTCCTTTGTATACCCGTACCTCAAGCACTCTCACCTACTCAATACTGACTGAAGAGAGAAATGAGTATACCCGGCGAAGCCTTCATACCAACAGTTTCGATTAATCAGCTAGTTGAATATCTAATTGCTTCAATGAAAAAGCCAGCTCGGTGAGCTGGCTTTCAATTAATGGCCTTTAGTCAAAATGATTAATTTTTGAAAAACTCACGGTATAGCATATACATATGGGCTGCACTCCAAGAGAAGTTCGACGCCCCTTGTACCGCTCCGGTTTCAGGGTTGTAGTTTTCTCGAATCGCTCCGTCTTCCGTCATCCCTTCGGCATTGGCAAACAACTCATTGGCCATATGAACTGCTTCTGTACCGTAGCCATATTGTTCCATAGCACGGACACCAAAGTAGAATTGGTCTAGCCACACACGGCCACGCCAGTAAATATCAGCATGATAAGCCGGGTTGGTTTGTGATGCTGTTGGTAGCGATATACCCTCACCTAAGTATTTTTCTGACGTATTGAACTCATCTGGGTTCATCATGGTTTGAACCACTTTATCAGCCAGTTCTTGTGTTGCGGCGCCATTGAATAATGGTCCCCATCCTTCAGGGCCGCGCCCACGCTCAACAATCGGCTCACCAGCACAGGCAATACCGTTTTTCATCACAGGTGTTGGCTTGCCATCTTGGTCAACATCCATGTGAATGTCGTAGAAGAACTCCGTATTCGCATCGAACATACAGGTATTGATGTAGTCTTTGATTGCTACCGCACCATCTAGGAACTCCTGCCCCCGCTGTTTACCCGGTACATTGTCAGATACCAGTGTTGCCATTTCTGCCAAGTACTTGTTATCAGAGTACATGTACGATGCTTGGTCGACTGACTCCTGCAACATAGAGAAACCTAACAGTTCATCATTGCTACCGCGGTTTTCAGCAAAACGTACTTCCCAGTCTTTCTTCGCCGCTTCGATATCACCGCCATGGTTAGCGTCGGCATAGTCTTTTAGCTGCTCCGCCGAAATAAAGCCAAAGCGGGCGGCGTTATCCATACCCGATTCCCAGCCAGCCGCTTCTTGAGCACCAACGTGAAGCTCTTGGTAAACCACTTCATCAAGAATGGAGTTGTAGTTATCCATTCCTTTGACTTTGTAATCATCCCCATCTTGCTCAAGGATGTTCTCTTGGCCAAATTTGGCGACAAGGTCTTCTTTGGTCGTCACCCACACATACATGTGGCCATCATCGGTGTTATGCGACGGATCCACCGCAGCACCGTATTCTGGTACACCATTGCCATTGTGGTCGCGGTTGGTCAGCCACCAGTCGTGATACGCCACCAGCTTCGGATACATCTCATCTATCCATGCCTGAGCATCTGCCGGACGGTCGAACTCGTTTTTCAGTGCGTTATACACTTCCATCACCGACCATGCCGCCAAAGAAGGTTTGGTGTTACGCTCATTCCAGTTCTCGGAACCAGCACCCCCCCGGTTTTCCGGCAAGGTGTAAGTCACCACATCCAGCAAGTAACCCTTATCCTGAGGACGAATAGGATCATCTTCCTTCACCTGATATTCGAAAACGGTTCGGATGTTGTCCATAGCCACATCTGGATTGAAATGTGCCATCGCATAAGCTTGCTTCCAGGTATCCCAAGGCCAAGTCAGGTTGCCAGAGAACCAGCGTGCGGTCACTGATGGGGTAACCGTTGCTTGGTGAACATCACCCGCTGCAGAGCGCCAGTTACCATTAAGAGTCATGATGGCTTTCACGCCGACCCTTGCCTGCTCTTTAGTGGCTTGGTCATTGACCATTCCTGATGTCAGATAGCCTGCCCAACGCTCATCAGTTGCTAGCATGTATGATTGAGGACTGTTAAAAATATCCGTTACCTTATTCTTTTCTTTGGCAACTTCCGCATTGTTGTGCAAGTGAGAGTAAGTAGTGTAAATGCTTACACTCCCCTTCGCCGCGAGCGGTTGCTCGGCAACCGAGGCAAACGAAATTTCATTTGGCATCACGTGAGTCTGGGTGCTGACAGAGCGGGCAATGCGGAACTCGCTGTCATCATCGTTACGGATTGCCCAGTTACCTTTCATGTCTCCGAAGGTGATAGCGATACCGTTCTCTGTGGTATGGATTTGGCGATTGTAATCTGGGTATGCCTGATCAACCGTCAGGTTTTCGTTACCTTCTGTCGAAAGCGCTTTTTGCAGTAGTTCCCCATCCCAGAGTAACTGCAAATCCATGTCTTGGTTAGTCAGGTTGGTTAACTTGGTCTCAACCAGTGAGGTGCGATCAGTGACAAAGCGCAATACCATTTGCACTTCTAACCTGTCCGTCTTGAGAATTTGTACCAATGCCCCCGGTGTGCTGTATATCTCAGCATCTGCCGATGAAAGGTCAAACACTTCGCCACTGATACTGTCGGTAATATGGAGCTTGTCGAAAGTCTGGCCAGACATGAAGTGGGCATACTCCTGCGTGACCTGCATGATACCGCCAAATGAGCCATAGCCTTGCTCATCAGCCGGCAGCAAATGACCATGCCAAGCGCCTTTATCGACAAAAGCGTTGTATTTCAGGTTGCTGTACTGATCATAATCACGCAGGTACTCTGGCGACCCCGTTCTATCAATCACATTGATAAACTCATTGTTCGGCAAACCCGCTTCTTTCTCTGAAGAACTACTGCTGCTGTTACATCCTGCCAATGCGACAACGGAACCAATCAACACGGCTAAACACGTTTTACGAAAAGTCATTCAATTATCCCCAATGCCACCTGATGCCATGCTCTGATTGAGTCTTATTTTGCTGGCAGGTGGTGTTTATTTATTTCAATTAACAAGCTCGTTTCTTAGCGGGGGGAATAATAATAAGTAAAAATTTAACTAAAATAGATCGCAGTCACAGTAAAATATTTCAGTAAAACAATTAACGAATTGAAAGTGAATAATATGAATAAACCATTGAAATTAAATTCAATATGATGATTTTTTGTGGAATTAAAATCACAGGGTCATTTTTACTACCGGGTAGTATTTTGAAAGCAGATCACTGTTGGCAAGTAAGTTTTTTTGTTACCTGAATAAATGGGGAAATTTACCGAACCACGATATTGATGGACTCGATATCACAGTATCTGGTTTGACCACATTAGTCGAAGCCGCTTTTCAATCCCCAACGTAACGTCCAGCTCTCTTATGTAACAGTAAATTCCTGTCGGTACCACCTCGCATGGAGCAAAAAACAGCCCGTACTTTTATGCAAATACTACTCTCTGCACAAAATACTATTTGGGCTCTGTAAAACACCCTTCGCATAGCAAATGCTACCTAGTAATAAAGTAAAAACGGACAAAAAAAAGCCAGCTCATTTGAGCTAGCTTCTATAAATTGATTTACTGCTTTTAGCTAATTACTCAGCAAGCATACGACGTGCGGCGTCGACCACAACTTTGATTGAACGCGCTTCTGTTTCTTTCAAGGTCGCATGGTCTGGGATCTCTTTCTGAGTACGGTTGATGATAACACCCGCCACACAGCCAGCTCGTAGACCAGAGCTTGCACACATAGTTAGCAGTGTCGCTGACTCCATTTCGAAGTTCAGAACGCCCATTTCCTGCCACTCTTTCATCGAGCCCTGGAAACGACGAACTACGCGGCCAGAGAATGTGTCGTAGCGCTCTTGACCTGGGTAGAAGGTATCGCTTGAAGCCGTAACACCAGTGTGCACTTTCGCACCATCAGCATCACAGGCTGCTTTCATTGCTGTAGCAACATCAAAGTCAGCAACGGCTGGGAATTCCATTGGCGCAAAGTGCAGGCTCGCACCGTCTAGGCGTACGGAACCGGTAGAAACGATCATGTCACCAACATTGATGTGCGGCTGGATAGCACCCGTTGTACCTACGCGAAGGAAAGTGCGTACACCCAACTGAGCCAACTCTTCAACGGCAATTGAAGTAGATGGGCCACCGATGCCAGTAGAACAAACAACAACAGACTTACCGTCCAATTTCGCACGGTACACCGTGTATTCACGGGAGCTTGCTAGGAACTCAGGGTTATCCATTAGGTTAGCGATTTTTTCAACACGTGCTGGGTCACCAGGAATAATGGCAAGCTCCGCACCGTTAAGATCTGCTTTGTTCACACCCAAATGGAATACTGCGTTGTCAGACATAATCATATCCTTTCTATTGTTGCCGCCTGATAGGGAAATAGAGGCCAGCGGCTGATTCATTTTGTTTATACCCAAATGGCTTCAACAGGAAGACGCCAGCGTTAAAGTAACTCTCTGGTAATCATTTGGGTATAAACAGTTTCTGCATAACTGTGCTCGTAAAACACTTAATTACGATAGCTGATTAAAATCAGCATTTGAGTGATCACAGTCACAGTAAACAAAATCCAATGATTTTCACGTTACATAAATTCGTGATACCGATCACCAAAAATCGTTTGCGCGTGCGGTTTATCACACTATTTTTTCTTATTGAGTTAAACGATAATAGCCGCTTATTTTTTCAAAAATCCTGCACTGCCAAGTCAGTATAGTTAACTGCAAGGACGTTAATTAATGATCGACTTCGCCATTTTGGCTGTATTTATTCCCACTTTCTTTTTTGTCTCTGTTACGCCCGGCATGTGCATGACGCTATCAATGACTCTCGGAATGACGATTGGGGTTCGCAGAAGCCTGCCGATGATGTGGGGGGAATTGATTGGTGTGGCGCTGGTGTCCATCGCTTCAGTGATTGGTGTAGCCGCGATTATGCTGAACTACCCAGCTATCTTCTTGTTCCTAAAGTATGTTGGTGGTGGCTACTTGTTCTGGCTTGGTATTCAGATGTGGCGCTCCCGTGGCAAGTTGGCCATTCCGGATAATCTCGATGAAGAGGTTGATACTTCCCCAATAGGGCTGGCGATGCAAGGGTTTGTAACTGCCATTGCCAACCCGAAAGGCTGGGCATTTATGATTTCGCTCTTGCCTCCTTTCATCAATACCGATAATGCTCTAGTACCGCAACTATCAGTGCTGATCACCATTATCCTTATCACCGAGTTTAGCTGCCTGCTGCTTTATGCAAGTGGTGGCCGTACATTGCGCCGTTTCCTGCAACAGCGCGGCAATGTCCAGATGCTAAACCGTATTGCCGGCTCCTTGATGATGGGGGTTGGGGTATGGTTAGCGGCAGGGTAAAAAGTTGAGAAGATCCGAGGTGGGCGACTATCGCCCACCTGCCAAATCTATAAATGAGCCAGTCACATAAGACGCCTCATCAGACAACAGCCATGCAATAGCATTGGCGACCTCTTCTGGTGTCCCGCCTCGTTGCAAAGGAATATTCGGTGCCAAACGCTCAACCCGACCCGGCTCTCCCCCATCAGCATGCATCTCGGTATGGATAAAACCCGGCCTAACGCCATTGACCCGAATACCCTGGCCCGCCACTTCAAGTGACAACCCTTTTGTCATTGCGTCCATCGCACCTTTGCTGGCCGCATAATCAATATATTCAAATGGTGCACCGGTTCTGGCAGCAGCAGATGAAACATTGACGATTGCTCCGCCATCGGTGAACCTTTTTATTGCTTCCCGGCAGCATAAAAAGCAACTGGTAACATTGGCCACCATCATTTTGTTGAAACGCTCCACATCCATATCCACCAGTTTTGACTGGGGAAGTAATATTGCAGCGTTGTTTACAAGGTAGTTCGCCCTACCAAACTGCCTTTCTGTTGCCTCAAACAAGGCAATGACCTCTTGCTCATCACTGACATCCGCCCTAAAGGCAAAGGCTTTCCCTCCCCTTTGCGAAATAATGTTTACTATTTCATCAGCCCTTTTTTGATTTGCCACATAATTCACGCAAACCGAGTATCCCTCTGTGGCTAACTTGATTGCTGTTGCCGCACCAATTCCCCGGCTAGAGCCTGTAACAATCGCGACTTTATTTTCCATCAGGCTTCCCTTTTACTAACTTGTTATTTTATTTTTCCGGCTGGTAAACTATTTTTGTGGGTGGAAAGCATAGGGCGTTGTGGTAGACACAAACACAAAGCCATGCTTTTCAACAATCGGCCGGCTCATATCAGAAGCATCAATAATTAAGTACTGCTTGCCCCTCAATTTGGCTTCATTGATTCGCTTGTTGAGCAACAACGAATAATGTCCCCTTCCCCGGTATTCAGCAATAGTACTGCCTCCCCAGATCCCCGCAAACGGGCTGTCTCCGTTAAACATTATCCAGGCCGAGGTTACCGGCTTGCCGCCGTCATACACCACGTAGATAGAAATATTGTCTGGGGTTTGGGTCTTCATATTGAGCAAATGGGCATATTGCCAATCGTAATTTCCGCCCCAGACTTGCTCCTGAACACTGACTGCATCGCGGATCCCTTTGGCGTCGGTGACTTCAACTATCAGGCTGTCATCAACTTCACGTTCAGAGACTGTTGAAAGATCTAAAGCCATAAATGATTCCGACTCTTCTTGTTCAAAGCCAAAATTCAATAGCAACTCACCGATGTTCTGCGGAACATCTGCACAATATGTCTTCCACTCAAATGCTTTCCCCAATTGAGAAAAGTAAGCGACTTCCCGTTCAATAGCCGCCTTGGCAGATTGCTCGTCGAGGGAATAGAAAGAGATGTAACTCCCTTGGGGGTTATCAGAAACGAATTTAACCACACCATCGGTATCAATGACTTTTCCATCAATGTCATTGATAACTTTTCTTTCATGCTCGTTGTAAGCATGCATCACGTCCGTTGTTTTCATCTTCAATACAGTCCTTTACTACCAATTATTTCTATTCTCAAACCTTGCCACCAAAAAATCGAGCAATACCCTCAATGACGCAGGCATATGCTTACGAGAGAGGTATATCCCCCATACGGCCATTGCATTTGCCTGCCAGTGCGGGAGTACTTCAATTAACATACCGCTTTCGAGATCTTGCTCAACCAAGTAACGGGGCAAACGCGCGATACCCGCCCCTTTCTTAGCGGCCTGATAAAGCACCATCACATCATTGGCACGCAAATCACCGTTTACAGTAACTCGCTCCAACCTATCCCCCTGCCTCAATTGCCACTGATGGGTATCAAAGTGGGAAAACAGCAAACATTGGTGCTGGGATAATTGATCTATCTCTGAAGGGGCACCTTGCTGGGCTAAATAGGCTGGAGAGGCGCACAGTACTGAGTGGCAGGGCGCTAACTTCCTTGCAATCAACCCGGGATCCAATTCATCCGCGATGCGAATCGCGAGATCAACCTGTTCATCGACAAGGTTGACTTTATAATCCTGGATATTCATATCGACAGAAACACCCGGGTATTGCCGTTGGAAGTCAATAACTGCCTCGGTAAGGTGGCTGACCGCAAATGCCGAGGTGGAGGTAATCCTCAGTTTGCCACTAGGAACGACAGCAGTATCCGAGAGTGTGTATTCAATGGTATTGGTCAACGCCAGAACATCAAGGCATTGACTGTGGAACTGGTTGCCAGCTGGTGTTAGTGCCAAACTGCGTGTGGTGCGTTGCAATAGCCTTGCGCCGAGCCAAGTTTCGAGTTCGGCAACATAACGCGTTACCTTAACTCTACTGAGATCTAAATGCTTGGCCGCGGCAGTAAAGCTTCCCCTCTCTACAACCACAGCAAAGACTTGCATTGCCGTTAACCTGTCCATGATATGCTCAATTTATGAAACAAAGCTGTTCATATTAGAGCATATATCTGACCAAATAATCACCCTATAGTGGTATTGAAATTAACCATAAAAAATATGTGGCTTAAGCCACTAAGAGAGCGCGTATGAAGCCTTTATTTGCCCTGATGACCGGACAGCAGAAATTCCCAATTGCCGAAGATATTGCTTTGCTTATCACCCGTATTGGCATTGGATTAGCCATGCTCACCCATGCCATTCCTAAACTCATGAATTTTGCTGCATTGTCGCAGACGTTTTTTGACCCTTTTGGTCTCGGCTCACAACTGAGTTTAATCATGGCGTTATTTGCCGAACTAGTTTGTTCCATCGCCCTGATCTTAGGCGTTTTTACCAGGCTAGCCTCTGCCATGTTGCTTTTCACCATGTTGATAGCCGTATATATGGTGGGTATGCTCAAAGGCTGGGCCGGCAATGAATTGGCAACCATTTACTGTTTTGTCTACGGTTTGCTTATCGTTTTTGGCGGTGGCAAATATTCGCTGGAAAAAACGCTGCCATTCTTCACTAAGCTCTCCGTTACACAGCAAAAGTTTGCTTAGCTCAACTCGCTAAGCTGCCTAACTCCTTGTTAAGCCGCTCCCAGATCTGAGCGGCTTATACCACTTTTCAAAAAAGCCAACCGGCTCTAAAAGACACCCCTGCCAACACAAACAGCACAGATATAACGGTTACCGGGATGATATGCAATGCCATATCCCATAGGTTATCTGCAGACAATTTCGGTATAACCCTAAACCTTGCATCAAGGGCAAAGAGTACTGTTAACGTCAATAACAGAAGTTTGGCCATGATGCCATGAGACAAAGGAATGCTCATATCAAACCATAATGTGATATCCGGTAGCATCCGATAAGCCAGCATCAGCCCGGTGACAATCTGAATAATCAATGCTGGCATTCCGATTTTTTCGTACACCTGCTCAAAGTCCAGTAACTGCTGTGGATTACGGTTCTTAAGCACCGACGGCAAGACAACCAGCGACAAGACAATATGCCCGCCAGTCCAAATCGTTGCCGCAATGATGTGCAATGCTAATAGCGCCCCAAACATTCTTCCCTCCAACTTAACCATTGACAGTCATCTAGGGTAAACTATAACACGCATTAAGAATGCAACTTAACAAATAAATCTCATTTCATCATTTGGAGTTAAACCGCATGGCTATTTCTTTTACCAAGATTTTCAAAAAATCGAACAGCAATACCGAAGGTAATAAGTTGGTTGAGCGACCTACTTCTACTGAAACACAGGCAGAGAAAGAAGGAAGTACCGAACAAGAAAAAACCACAAAAAAACACGGAGAGCCTGGGTTCTGCTGTGGTTCTTGTTCATAACAGCAAAGGGGTATTTCAATGATTCATTCTGGAGAAAGAGATGCCCCATATTGCTAAGCGACTTCACCTAACAAATTTCTGCCACCGAATATAAAAACCCAGCACACGACGGTTAGCCAGTGAACAACAACACATGGCCAGAGGGAGTGACTCTTGATATATAGGTAGCCACAGGTCACACCTAGCACCATGACAATCAGAAGAAATCGTAGATCATAGAAAAATAGCTGAGCGGATGTATTGAACATAAATGCATTGAATGGATGCCAGAGAACAAAAATAACCGAGCTTCCGAGTATGTAAAGCCATTGCTGCCTAGTCGATTGACTAAACACCTTACGAGGGATCAATAAGCCACGGAAGATTCCTTCTTCTAGCAAGGAAGGAAAAATAACCATGGTAAGAATAAGAAAGTAAGCATTGGGGTACTTCACAGGTGCAAATGTAAAAAGTCCAGAGGATAAGCCAAAGCCTACAGCAAAAGCACTAAAACCAAGCACAGCAGCGATTCCTAGTTTGAGCCCATGCCTTGGGAACGACACCAACCCTAAATATAAGTCCTTAACCACCATTGCCATCCTATATATTTTGAAAACTATACTGCCTTTTCACTTCAACCACTTGAACAGTGTAAGACTGATACCATTTCTCGCGTCCTAACTGTTGGGCTACTGCATGCCGGGTGTCTTGGTGCCAACGTTGAATATCTTCCTCCGTTTCCCAGTAGGAAATAGCAATTTCCTGATCGCCTTCAGTGACCGCGATAAAATCTAAGCAGCCGTATTTGTCAAAAGCCCGTTCGCGCATCACTGAGACCATTTCTGAGTACTGTGCATCCTGATGGCCAGTTTTAGCCCTGAAAATAACCGCAAACATCATCCCTTCCTTGGAAAACAATTAAAAAAATAAGCATTCCTTACTAAACCCAGCGCCTAACCTGCTGACAATACTGGTGATACTCTGAGCCGAATAAACCTGCCAGTAAACGCTCCTCCGGCAATATCTGAAATTTAGTCAAATAGCTCACAAACCCCATAGCCACCAGCACAGCTAGAACAATCTTGCCCACGATAAATCCGATACCGAGTAGAGCTAGTACCATCGCTAAGTACATCGGATTTCTTGAATAACCAAAGACACCTGATGTCACGAGTGTGTTCACATTATCAAAGCTGTAAGGGTTAACCGTCGTTTTTGCCCGCTTAAAGGTCATGGTCGCGGACAAGGCTATCGCCATTGCGATGGCAACAAGCAGGACACCCACCAAGAAACCCTCATTATCAAACCTGATCGGAAAATCAGCCGGCAATATAATCACAGCAGCGAAGATGTTAAACAGTATTAAAGGGGGGACCTTTAACTCGAGCATGGCTCTCTCCTTGGCCAAAATGAAATGAGATATTGTGTCCTTTAGGCAACAATATAACGTCTGGTCCCCTTACGTGACTAGGCTTTTCTAGCACGTGATGGTCTCATCTACCCGCATGCTTTTCTCATCCTAGCTTGCCGAAGAGACTTCAAACCGGTCAACTAACTGGTGCAATCGTATAATCGAGTTTTTCACCAAGGTCGTACGGCGCGTTAACTGCTGTGAGGACAATTCCAGCGAAGACATACTGGTCTGTGCTTTCTCAGAGGTATCACTATGACGCTCACTGGTCGAGGCAATAACATTAATGGTCTGGAACATAGATTCCACAGCTTGCTGCAACTTGTCACTTCGCTGGCTTGAGTCCAATATCATCGAACTCTGCTCGACATTGTGAACGCCCTGCTCCATATAGCTAACCGCCGTTTTGGATTGCCCCCGCAATTTACTTACCGTCTCACCAATATGGTTGGCGGCTGTAGATGTTTTGGTAGCGAGGTTCCTTACTTCGTCAGCTACCACCGAGAACCCCCGGCCGTGCTCACCTGCCCTGGCAGCTTCGATAGCCGCATTCAATGCCAGTAAGTTGGTCTGTTCGGTAATTTCAGAAATAAGCCGGACGACCTCTTCAATATGTTTCATCTCGTCATTAATTTCATTCACGCTATTTGCTGACGCTTTAACGATATCTTTGATTTCCTGAGTGTTGCTTACCGCTTGTTGATATTCTTCTTGCGCTGAATCGACCATACTCTGCATCAAGTCTTGCAACTGCTGCGCTGATTGCTCTGCTTTATGGATTTCTGCTTGCTGATGACGGGTCAAAGTTAACAATGAGTCAATAGAGGCTGAGGTTTTAACAGTACAATCATCTACCACACTACAACGGCGCAGCATTGAATTGCTCACCTGTTCAACTTCATTGGAGGCAAAGATAATACCGCCAACCACTCCCTCAAGGTTATCGATGAAACTGTTGATCCACCGTCCTAAATCCCCCGTCTCGTCGGGATGGAATTGCTGGCTATCAAGCCGGCGTTTCAGATCGCCATCACCTTCGGCAATGGTTTTTATCACCCCTGTCATTTGCTCCAATTGCCTAACCATTGGTTTTGCCACCATATACTTGAACACGCCGTAGCCAACTATGAGTGACATGGCCATCATCATGCATAGAGCAGGGATCCCCAATGCCAAAAAATGCGCGAGCAGCAATGGGGGCACAACGGTAAGTAGCCAAATCAGTGCGTAGTTGTTACTCAATTTTTTAGTAAGCGAACGGTGGCGATAGACTTCTTCCAAATCGGCTTCGCACATCATCCCCCACCGATCAGGAGAGCCGCGAAGTTGGAATGTCACTCCTTTTCCTATTACTGGAATATGGCGGTAGTCAGAATAGCCCGGATATTCCACATATAGGTTTTCTCCTTTGGCTATAGTCTCCCTGACACCTGGGTGTAGCTTTTGGGTTGCAGGGTCAGTGAAGATAATTTCAAACTCGGTATGTTTGTCTATCTTGACTGCCCCCCAGTCTGTCCCAACCCCAGATTTCAGGTTCTCGCCATGGGAAAACGTACTGTCTTCAAAGCGTGAGCGAGAAAGGGCGGTTCCCGGCTGAATTGACGAGTCGAACTTCGAATCCACCATAAAGATATAGTTATCGCCCGATTCGCTGTAGATGTGCCCTGCTTCGCGCTGGATCAGATCCCCCAGCACATCGTTGGGAACACGGCCACATAAACATCCGATGAAGGTGCCTGACACCTCTATCGGCTGATAGAACATCAATGTCACTTCGTCGTGGAAACTTGAGCTTGAAGGGCCCGGTGCCAATGTCTGTTTATCAATATATGGCCCGTGCAAAAACTGCTGGGTGCTTCCTTGGGCTAAGGCATCTTTCTGACGGTGACTGTGGCCGGTATGGGCAGGGAAACTACTGGCGGAGATCATGCCATTAGCATCAACAATAAATAACTCAGAAAAGTCATTATTTCGCTGTAGCAACTGTGCCAACACACTAGGCTGCTCTTGTACCGGTTTTGTCGCGAGGTAGAACATCGCATCTTGAAGGAAGTCCCACTGCGTTTCAGTCCAGGTTTGAAGCAGCCTTACCCGTGTATTAGAAATGCTGTCGAAAGTCTCTTCAAGGTAAGCAATTTTATCTCGGTTTAACCAGCACGCTTTGCGCATCGCCAGTTTGCCATTAGGGCCAAAAATAGGGAGCCAGTTCTTTTCTTGCTGTGAAAGCTGCATTGTATCCATCCATATACATCATCCTATTGTTTTAAATGCAAAAAAAATACCAAACGCATTAGTTTGGTATTTTATGAATTACTAGGCAATGATAAGGGCAAGCCACTGAAAGAAATGATAAAAAACCTTAAGATTGGTGCCCGGCACCCAAATTGGTGCATCGTACAGAACAAATGCACCAAATCAGAGCAAAGATGAGCCTATTCCTTATACTTGAACTTCAACAAGCGTAGCGCATTGAGGGTAACCAGCGCAGTTGCTCCGCTGTCGGCCAAGACCGCCACCCACAAGCCTGTCATGCCCAGCAAGGTGGTAATCAAGAAAACACCTTTTAAACCCAGCGCCAAGAACACATTCTGCTTGATGTTGGCCAGAGTCGCTTTCGACAGGGCAATCATCATAGGCAACTCAGCAACACGGTTGTGGGTCAATGCTGCATCAGCAGTTTCCAGTGCCACATCTGTACCGCCACCCATTGCGATACCAATTGAAGCGGTCTTCATAGCAGGTGCATCGTTGATACCGTCACCCACCATAGCCACATTGGCACTCTGGTTAGCCCGTTCAACCTGTTTGACTTTGTCTTCAGGCAACAAACCGGCTTCAAAAGCAATACCGATTTCTCCAGCAATCGCTGCCGCAGCCCTTGGGTTGTCTCCCGTCAACATCACAGAATGGATACCCATCTCTTTGAGTTGCTTGACCGCCTTGGCACTGTCTTCGCGCAAGTTATCACGCCAGGCAATCAACCCCACAGGCATCTCGTTTCGAAGAGCTACAACCAAGGTTTTCCCCTCACCTTCGAGTTCATAAGCTTGCTCTGCCTGTTGTACCGATAGCGATACCCCCTCGGGTAAGCGATCGGCTGCAACCAGCATCAAAATGTCGTCTTCGATCTGTCCTTGAATACCCCGACCTGGCAACGCCTGACGGTGTTGGGCTTCTTCAACATCCAATCCACGCTCTTTCGCTGCATTGACCACAGCCTGCGCCAGTGGGTGGGCTGATCCCATTTCTACCGCAGCGGACTGTCTTAATAAACGCGGTTCATCGCCATCCCAGCTGACAATATCAGTCATTACCGGTTTGCCTTCGGTCAAAGTACCGGTTTTATCAAAAGCCACCGTTTCAATTCTTCCGAGCTGCTCCAGTGCCGCCCCACCTTTGATCAGGGCACCTCGGCGAGTTGCCGCAGCCAAGCCGGAAGTAATCGCTGCCGGAATCGAAATCACCAATGCACAAGGGCAAGCAATCAATAGCAGCGTCAGGCCTTTGTATAACCACTCATCCCAAGCTTGACCGAAGAACAGCGGCGGGATCACTACCACCAAAGCAGCCAGTACAATCATTGCCGGGGTGTACCAACGGCTGAAGCGGTCAACAAAGCGCTCTAGCGGAGCCTTGCGCGACTCTGCATCTTCAATCAAGTGCAAAATGCGGTCGATAGCATTTTCGCCCTGCTCCGAGGTAATTTTCAGACGTACCACTTTATCAGCAACCAATGCACCGGCCATTACCTGCTCGCCAGGTAAGCGTTCGACCGGCACTGATTCCCCCGTCAGCGCACTTTCATCAAAGCTTGCCGCCGCATCCATCAACTCGACATCAGCAGGCAAACGCCCCCCCGGTGCGACTTCGATAATATCGCCTGGCTTGAGCTCACTCGCCGAAACCTGCTCTTTGCTGCCATCAGCCAAAATACGACTGGCTTTTTCCGGGACCAATGCCATCAACGCTTTCACACCACTGCGGGCTTTCGCTGAAGCATACCCTTCAAGTTGCTCACCAATGAGGAAGAGCAGCAATACCATCGCCGCTTCGGCAGTTTCACCCAAATAAAGCGCACCGATTGCCGCCACACTCATCAAGGTTTCGATAGAAAATGGCGAACCGCTCTTAGCCAACCTGATGGCCTTTCGGGCAATAGGAAATAGACCGACCAAAGTGGTCGCAGTAAAGGCAGCCAACCCCATGACATCCGACTGCTTGCTGACAATGAAGGAGATCACCATCATCAAAGCAATCATCAAAACAGGCATATTTTGCTTGAGCAAGCTTGCTGGCTTTTCTTGTTCTGATGTATCACCGCTGGTGAAGAGCTGAAATCCCGTTTCCCTAGTTTTCGCGACGATAGCATCTGATATCGCTGCCGATTGACAATTTACAACCAACTTTTCAGTGGCAAACATCACTTTCGCTGAAGCAACACCATCAAGGCCATTGATAGCCTTTTCTAACTTGTTGGCGCAGCTTGGACAGTCCATACCGCCGACTTTCCAGCTTAGGGTTGTACTATGAGGGGCAGGTGTAACATCGTCTGCTGAATTGTCTTCGCTTGCTGCCGAACAACAGCCACCGGAACTGCAACATGACGACTCAGCCGCTGCCTCTGCGGAAGTGATTTTATTGACTGAAAATCCGAGGGAGGCACCGGAGGCAGGGTCGTCATCACCCGGCGAAAGATCCGATTCTTGCGAAATAGAAGAGGTTGTATTTGATTGGCAGGTTCCAGTGGAACAGCATGATTCAACTCTGTTGCTTTCCACCACAACGGATGGCTGACCAACACCGACAGCTTTTACTGCATGTACATGTAACTTCTTATTATTGCATTGGGCACACATGGCCTTCTCCTTTTATTGTGAACTATGGATTGCTCACCATATTCATAACTATAAACCTTGGAGTACAGTCCAAGGTCAAGTTGAGGAAGGCAATTTTACGGTGTTTTCATGACTTCTATATTTCTACTTCCAGCTGCTTCAGCTGCAGTTCAGTGTATTAACAAAATAAAATATTTACTTAGGCCCCGTTTATTTTTTCCATAAATAACAATTCCCCAATACATCAGGTAAAAATGGTTTCAGCATTAACTTTGAGCCAATTCAAACTTCTGCCCTGACAGGCTTACAAATATTTATTCATTGCCGCGAATATTTTTTGAGAACTGTGCAGGCTTTGTGATGCTAAGCCGCACAAGCCATGAAACAAATTCCCCGTTATGAAATTAACGTACTTTTAACGCTTCCAGTTGATAAGATTTTCCCCGCCTACCCCCACACCCTATTGATTTAACTAAAAAGGATGAATGATGTTAAAGAACAAAAGAACCTTACTCAGCTGTATGATCCTAGCGGCATTAGTATCGGGTTGTGGAAGCGATGACAATGACACGGGAGGCAAAGACACCCCGGCCACTGAGCTGCCATATTATGCAGAATGGCCCCAAATTGACTCCCCAATTAAACAAGATGCTGCCATGGAAGCTGAAATTGCCAGCATCGTGGCGCAGATGACATTGGAAGAAAAAGTCGGCCAGATGATCCAACCCAACCTGACCGATGTCACCCCAGAGGAAGTAGCTGAATACAAACTCGGCTCACTACTCAATGGTGGCGGTGCCTGGCCGAATAACAATAAATATGCCACAGCCCAAGAATGGGCAGACCTTGCCAACCAATACCACCAAGCCGCAGAGCAATCTTGGGCCGGACGGGGATTCCGTATCCCATTCATCTGGGCAACAGATGCCGTGCACGGCCACAACAACGTCTTCCGGGCTACTGTCTTTCCACACAATATCGGTTTGGGTGCAGCCCGTAACCCAGACCTGATTGAAGAAATAGGGAAAGCAACGGCCACTGAAATTACAGCAACCGGCCTTGACTGGACCTTCGCCCCAACAGTAGCGACACCCCGCGACTACCGCTGGGGACGTGTCTATGAAGGTTACTCGGAAGATCCCGAAGTGGTATACGAATATGCCGGCCGTATGGTCGAGGGCTTGCAAAATGGCGCTGATGGCATCAAAGGCCAAGAGAATGTCATTTCCAATGTAAAACACTGGGTTGGCGATGGCGGCACCCGCAAAGGTGTCGACCGTGGTGAAAACCACTACTCGGAAGAATACCTCCGCAATATCCATGCTGTCGGTTACTTCTCTGGGCTAGATGCAGGTGCACAGGTCGTGATGACCTCATTCAACTCCTGGCATGACGATGCAAACTACGATTTATGGCAAGATCACCCTGGCGTTGAAAACGGTGAGTACAACAAGAAGCTCCATGGTTCCAAGTACATGGTACAGGACGTACTGAAAGACAAAATGGGCTTTGACGGACTGGTTGTCACTGACTGGAATGGGCATACCGAAATCAATGGCTGTTCGGCTGATAACTGTCCACAAGCCGTGTTGGCTGGTAATGATATATTCATGGTAACTGCCCGTCAGGACTGGCAGGGTTTCTACCATAACGTCATCGCTCAGGTAAACAGCGGCCTGATCCCGATGGAACGAATCGATGATGCCGTAACTCGTATCCTGAGAGTTAAAATGCGGGCAGGACTGTGGGAAAAACCTTCCCCGGTAAATCGAACCAACGCAGGTAATCAGTCATTATTGGGCCACCCTGAGCACCGCGCACTGGCCCGTGAAGCCGTAAGCCAATCTCTGGTACTGTTGAAAAATGAAGATAAGGTCTTGCCGCTTAAGAAAAATAGCCAGTTCCTTCTCACCGGTAGT
Organism: Photobacterium sp. BZF1; assembly: GCF_014349205.1. NCBI lineage: Bacteria > Pseudomonadati > Pseudomonadota > Gammaproteobacteria > Vibrionales > Vibrionaceae > Photobacterium > Photobacterium sp. BZF1. The sequence goes on along the minus strand of NZ_JACSOF010000037.1, from coordinate 4,593 downwards.
GCGGCTAATGACATAACCAAACAAACCGGCGGCTGGACACTCACCTGGCAAGGTGATGGCAACACCATTGAAGATGACTTCCCCGGTGCACAAACTATGAAACTGGCGCTGGAAGAGTTGGTTGGTGAGGAAAATGTCTTTACTGATACTGCACAAGCTGATCCAGAAACAACAGTCGCTATAGTTGTGATAGGTGAAGATCCTTACGCGGAAATGATGGGGGATATCAAAGACAACCAAACCCTTGAGTACGCCTCCATCAAATCTCACTACGCCGCAGATCTGGCCAAGATCCAAGAGCTGAAATATCTTGGCTATAAAGTCGTGACTATTATGTATTCTGGCCGCCCTCTTTACGTCAACGAGGAAATTAACCTTTCTGATGCCTTTGTTGCTGCCTGGCTGCCGGGTACCGAGGCTGGGGGTATTACGGATGTCCTATTTAAACAAAATGGTGCGAAGTTTAGCGGTAAGCTTTCCTATTCTTGGCCAAAAATGAAGTGTTCAACCACGATCAACCGTCACGCCCCTAACCTTGAAGGCTACGAATACCAAGATGGCGAACAAGATATTACCGATGGTGCTGAACACCAGCCTTTGTTCCCTTACGGTTACGGTTTGGACTATTCCGGTAAAACTGAAGTACCGGCCTCTGAGAGTGATCTCAATGCGCTGCCTCTTGACCCTCGTAACTATGGTTGTGGACGTGACGCTCCGAATGAGGGAGTCGCTGATTCAATTATGGAGGTGTTCAGTGCTGCCGCCGCCGGTGAATTCCTTCCCTATTTACAGACTGAAGCCAACGGCTGGGGAAGGACAGAAATCACAGGCTCAGGTGTGACTGATGCAGGCTCTATTACCGCCGAAAGGATAAACTATGAGCACCAATTCGATGCACTGAAAGTTAACTACGCCGGTAACGACGGTGAATGGGAAGGCCGTGCCGCCGCTGAGGTCATGATGCATACCGCAAGCGACGGGCCTGAAGATTACTACCCTTACCTCAATGCCAAGTCATCACTGCAGTTCGATGTCAGGGTTATCGACTACAGCCCAGATGAGAAGCTAACGGTTTCCATCCACCACGAAGGGGGTTGGGGTGAACTAGACGTCAGCAATATTATGCCTGAACAAGGCCATCCTGATTGGCAAACAATCAAGATCCCGTTGGCTTGTTTTCAGCAAGCAGGTACGGATTTCGCCAGCTTAACCCGGGCATTCAACATGTATTCATACGACAACGTTGAGATTGATATCGGTAAGATCCGCCTTGTTCCAGAAGATCTCAATGAAGGTGCAGAGCCGCTCAGCTGTGCTGATTTATAACAACAAAAGCCGTGCTAGGTGAAACTTAGGGGGGCTAGCGCCTCCCTCTTTTTTAGCCTTTTTCGCGATCTTAAGCCCATCAATAACAAACTCTAATATTGGCCAAGCACTAACTTACATACAATGCACGGCTTACCACCATGCCTGAGGGAATATGGCAAATTCAACAATTTATGACGTCGCCAAGCTAGCAGGCGTCTCACCGGCAACCGTTTCCCGCTTTGTGAACCAAACCTCACCTATCGATAAACTGAAATCAAGCCGCATCCGATTAGCGATCGACCAGCTCGGCTACCACCCACGCAAGCGGTTAAACCAAGTAGAAAAGGCACTCAAGATAGGTGTTTTACTGCCCTCATTTGACTGTCCCTTCAGCAATAAAATTCTCACGGGGATCAAAAGGTTTGCCGAACAAAACCAAAGCCAGTTAATTACCGAAAGTTCAAACTGGCAACGGCCGCAAGAAATTCAGCACCTCAAATATTTTCGTAACCTTAACCTTGACGGTGTCATTGTTATTTTAGGCCTAGCTCCAGCGCATGAAGTAAAAGCGATATTAGGCAAGATCCCGGTATTATTTAGCTGTCGGAAAGAGTCTCCAGAAGCCCAAACACTCAATATCAATAACCTCGTGGGCGGTAAAATGGCCACTAACCATTTATTGCAGCTTGGCCACACACGCATTGCCCACCTAACAGGGCCCAAAGGGGTTTTCGATGGTGAGTGCCGCCTAGAGGGTTATAAGCAAAGCTTGCAAAATGCAGGGTTGGTCGTTGATAGCTCCCTGATCATCAATGGGGGATTTTCATTGGAAAGCGGTTTGAAGGCAACGCGCCACTTACTGCAGAGCGGCACAAAATTCACGGCTATTTTTGCGGCTAATGATCACAGTGCATTTGGTGCTATTCAGGCCCTCAACCAACACGGGTTGAAGGTGCCTGACGACATATCCGTCGTCGGTTTTGACGACCATGAAATGTGTCCATATTTTATTCCCCAACTTACGACAGTTAGGCAACCGTTATTTGAGTTTGGCCGGTTAGCATTCCAATCAATCCAAGCAACAATTATAAAAAAAGGCTTTGATGCCCCCCTTCCCCCCTTTGAACTGGTGGTTAGAAAGAGCACTGCCCACTTATTAGCAACAAAAGATTGAACAACAGTAAATCTTGTTCAACAACCAGTCTACCGCCCTGTACTTTGGGGTGATAGACAACAACCACTATCAGCCTATAATGACGCACTTTATCTCTATTGAGCTCTACCATGGCTAAAAAACCCGACCGCCGTACCGCGATGCAGCTAATCATCGAACAAGTGAAGCAAGAACTGCCTATCTATGATCCTGATACTTTTGTCTGTGGTCCGGACAACAGTTGTATCGGCTGCCCGAAAAAACTAATGGAATTGCTTGAGTCGGAAGTGTCATATTGGGAATGTGTATTGGAACGGGGCGACTCGCCGGACTTCGACGATATCTCTCGTTTTGGCAAGATGTGCAGGAACATCAAGCGCGGGTTAGTAAGGAACAATATCGTTGCCGCCTAGGCTAGTAAGGATCGCCGCTATAGCCTTCAGTAGGCTGTGATCATACAAAAGCGATTAACCCCTAACCCCGCCTATCCGTTACCCTCGCCTTCGCAAATCACTATAGAGGGCGATCAATGGCACGTCTGTTTACCAACCGTATCCGCATTCATGATATCACCCGGCATGATGCCGATCTCAAGAGCCACTTTCGCTGGGAGACTCTCGGTGCTGTGATGTACAAACTCGGCGGGATCTTGTTTGTGGTGGGCAGCATTTTGTTTTTTCCCAGCTTTTCAGCCTATTCATGGCTGGGACAAATCGTATTCTTCGCCGGCTCATTGTGTTACCTAACTATCAACTGCCACGATACCTATGACACCCACCGCTATTGGGCTAGCCAGGCACAAAGCAAGGAGAAGTGGCTCGAGTACAGTGCGACCTATATCTATCTGCTGGGGACACTGATGTATGTCGCAGGCAGGGTTGCCACCTTTATTGATATCCAGTACCAGGCTCTCAGTTCTACCCTATTCATTGTTGGTAGCCTGCTTTTTGTCGTTGGCGCGACGATCAATATTATCAATATAGGAAAAATCAACTCACGGCCTATTGCCCAACTGATGAACCTAACAGCAATAACCTTCATCGTAGGAAGTGTGCTTTTCGCTGTTGGCTCAGTCCCTTTGCTATGGCAAGAGGAATCTATGGCGTATTCACCTTTGCTGGCCAATTTTATCTCATGGCAGTTTTTAATCGGTAGCTTGTTGTTTTTCTTTGGCGGGATATTTAACTACTGGCGGGCATACCTATTTATCCAAGACGCAGCAGCTAGCAAACAAGACGTCCCGGCTTTTACCGTTGCTCAATAAGCAAAAGGGTGAGCGACGCTCACCCTTTCTGACTAGGCAACAGGGTTACATTTTAAACCTGTTTAATTGATTGAAGATTAACTCAAACGCCTGAACACCACTCCATTATCAAGGATCTCCATCCATGGTCGGTAATCCATTCCCATATCAAAGATGTATTCGGTGATTAAGCTTCTTGCTGTTGTCAGCAGGCTATCAGCTTTCCAAGGTTTCTCGAAATAGCTTTCAATACGGGCTCGGTTGATAGCAGCAATAGTATCTTGGTGCGTCGCCTGCCCGGTCAATAGTACCTTTTTGGTTTTGTGAAAACGTGAATCCTGTGAGATCTCCGTGAGCAACTCGACACCTGTTTTACCCGGCATCACATGGTCCGAAATCACCAAAGCAATGAACTCGCCTTCGGCATCCAGTTCATCCATCAACTCCAGTGCTTCATCCGCTGATTCACAGTCTTCAACATGAAAGAAGTCATTCAACGGTGACAAGTCTTTCAATACAGCGCTTAGTACTTCCCTCTGATCATCCACGCAGATGATGTTTAGTTTTTCCATAACCATTCCCTTACGCGATTGGCAGTTTGATACGAAATTTTGTTTTTTCCGGGTCGCTCTTGAGTGCAATGGTGCCGCCATAGCTATTGACGATCCGCTGTACAATCGAAAGACCCAGCCCTAATCCGAACGACAACCCACCTTTTTTGGTCGTGAAGTTGGGTTGAAATACCTTGCGCCGTGTCGCTTCGTCGATCATCGGCCCATTATTACTGATAGTGATCAGCAAACGGTTTTTTGAATGCCGTGTGATGATTTCGATCTGTGGTTCTGGGGTATCTTCCATCGCATCACACGCATTTTTGATAATGTTGACC